>CADEFG010000802.1 GCA_902826505.1 uncultured Acidobacteriota bacterium | reverse complement strand
GAATTCCATAATCCATTTGATTCGTGACTTCTTCCGTCGTTTTCAAATATTCCGCGACGAGCGAAAAGGTTTGTTTCAATAAATCCAAATCCTTAACGTATAAAACCGACAGATCGAACGGCGTGAAAAGCCATTTGTGCGGGTTCGTAACGATCGAATCGGCGCGGTTGATGCCGGCAAAATAATGCCGGAATTCGGGGACGATCGCTGCGCTGCCGGCATACGCCGCGTCAACGTGAAGCCAGAGATTGTTGCGCTCGCAAATATCGGCAACCCGTTCGACATTGTCAACGCTCGAACTCGAAGTCGTCCCGATCGTCGGAATCACGCAAAACGGCAGATGCCCGGCGCTGAGATCGTCCCGAATCGCTTCGCGGAGTTTTTCAACGTCGATTTCAAAGCGTTCGTTGGTTGGGATTTTAACCAGCGATCTTTGTCCGAGTCCAAGCAAAATGACGGCTTTGTCGATCGAATTGTGAGTTTGTTCCGAACAGTAAACTCTGAGAAGCGGCAGATCCGCGCGCCCGCTCATTCCATTTTCGCGGATTCCCAAGTTTAGTTTTTCACGCGCCATCGCAATCGCGTGAAGCGTCGAAATCGAAGCCGTGTCGTAAATTATCCCTTTGAAATCCTCGCTCAAAGTCATCATTTGCCGGAGCCAATCGAGGACGACCGGTTCGAGTTCGGTCGAAGCCGGCGACGTGCGCCAGAGCATCGCCTTCATATCGAAGGCGGCGGAAATCATCTCACCGAAAACGCCGACCGAAGAGGTCGAGGTCGAAAAAAGCCCGTGAAAGTTCGGATGATTCCAATGCGTCACGGCAGGCAGGATCAATTTTTCGACATCCGCCAAAATCGCGTCGAAATCTTCGCCTTGCGCGGGCGCCGACTTCGGCAAAGCGTTTTTCAAATCGTTCGGCGCGTTTTGCGACAATACGGGAAGCGTTTCCAAACGCTCGAAATAATCGGCGAGCCAATCGATGATTTCGTGTCCGAACTTTCGAAAATCTTCCTTCGGCATATCGCCTAAATCATTTTTTTCAATTGTTTTCATAGCAAAAATAGTCTAACTTAAAGAAATTCTAATCGAAATGAATTCGACATACTATTTGAAAAAGGTATAATGCCATTTTGTATAATTATTACGTAAAGTTATAAAATGCTCCGAAAGACAAACTTTCCCGAAAAAGGTTACGTATAACAACCAAAGCGGAGCATAAAAAAATCTAAAATCTAAACAATTTTTCTTTGAGGTAGATATGACCAGAATATTTTTAGCTATTTGTGTAATAACTTCCATTTTCTCTTCCGTTGCCTGTGTCAATAAAGGCGGCAACAGCGGTGGCGGCGGACAAACCGGCGACACGATCAAAGTCGGCGTTTACGGCGACACGACCGGAGCAACTTCGAGTTTCGGGCTTTCGACAAAAAACGGTATTCAACTGGCATTTGAAGAAATCAATGCCGCCGGCGGCGTCAACGGCAAGAAACTGGAAATGGTTTTTGAAGACGATCAGGGAACGCCGGAAAAAGCCAAAACGGTTATTTCAAAGCTGATCAGCCAGGACAAAGTTGTCGCTGTTTTAGGCGAGGTCGCATCGAGCAATTCGCTCGCGGCAGCGCCGGTCGCACAGGAAGCAAAAATCCCGATGATCACGCCTTCTTCGACCAATCCGAAGGTGACGGAAGTCGGCGATTATATTTCCCGCGTTTGTTTTATCGATCCGTTTCAAGGTTCGGTGATGGCAAAATTTGCGGCAAACACTTTGAAAGCCAAAACTGCGGCGATTCTCGGCGATAACAGTTCGGACTACAGCAAAGGCTTGACGCAGTTTTTTGAACAGGAATTTACAAAGCTCGGCGGAAAGGTCATCACCAAACAAACTTACGCGCAAAAAGATCAGGATTTCAAAGCGCAACTGACGCAGATGCGCGATCAGAAACCGGACGTGATCTATGTTCCCGGTTATTACGGCGAAGTCGGAATCATCGCCAAACAAGCCCGCGAACTCGGAATGAATCAACCGCTTCTCGGCGGTGACGGCTGGGATTCGCCCGAACTTTGGAAGCTCGGCGGCGCGTCCTTGAAACCGGCATATATTTCCAATCACTATTCGGCGGATAATCCGGCGCCCGAAATTCAAAACTTCGTCAAAGCCTATCAGGCAAAATTCCAGGTTGCGCCCGACTCGCTCGCGGCGCTCGCCTACGATTCAGCGAAAGTCTTGGCTGACGCGATCAAACGCGCCAATGGAACGGACGGGGCGAAATTAAAAGACGCGATCAATGCGACGAAGGATTTTAAAGGCGTGACGGGTACCATCTCGCTTGACGGAACCCGCAATGCCGTGAAATCGGCAGTCGTTCTCGAACTCAATCCGGGAGCCAGCAAGTTTGAATTCAAGGAAACTATTTATCCCGAAGGAATGACTCCCCCGGCATCAACAAGCACGGCGGCAAACGGCAACACGGCAACTAATACAACGTCGAATACCGGAACGAATTCGGCAACCAACGCAACGAAATAA
>CADEFG010000801.1 GCA_902826505.1 uncultured Acidobacteriota bacterium | reverse complement strand
AAATTAAACCAAACTGCGCCCGCCAAACAAACATTTCAAAACGCGCTCGCCATTTTAGACGCGCTCAACAGGCAAAACGCCCTCGGCGAATACGACCAAAAAATGATTACCGAGCTAGAGAACGCGCTCCAAAAATTGTAAAATTTCGACGATGATCAAAATTTTTCCGAACATCGCCGATTTAAACAATTTCGCGGCGGAAAAATTTGTCGAGCTCGCCGATCAAGCGATTAAAGAACACGGGCAATTTACGGTTGCGCTCGCGGGCGGTTCAACGCCGAAATCACTTTATCAATTGCTGGCAAGCAAAACATTTAGGGATAAGATTGAATGGAGCAGAGTTTCCTTCTTTTTCGGCGACGAACGGCACGTTCCGCCTGACGACCCGCAAAGCAATTTTCGGATGGCAAATGAAACTCTTTTCCAACCGCTGAAAATTTTGAAGAAAAATATTTTTCGCTGGATAGCCGAAGAGAAATTTGCCGAGATAGTCGCTGACGATTACGAACTTTGGATTTGGAAGGTTTTCACCGACAAAGAGTTACATACTGAAGAAGACGGAGATGACGAACCTTCTTTCGATTTGATTCTGCTCGGAATGGGCGCGGACGGACACACGGCTTCGCTTTTTCCTTTCACCGAAGCCTTACGCGAAACCGACAAAATCGCCGTCGCAAATTATGTCGAAAAACTCCAAACAACGCGGTTGACGCTGACTTTCCCGGTCATCAACAACGCCGCCAACATAATATTTCTCGTCGCGGGCGCAGACAAAGCCGCAATCTTGCACGAAGTTTTGGAAGGCGAATTCGAGCCTGAAAAACTGCCTTCGCAATCCGTCAAACCGAACAACGGCAAACTTTTATGGCTCGTTGACGACAAAGCCGCCGCCCTACTTCAAGACAAATAAAATCAACTTTTATTATTTCCGAAAAAATTCATTTCTGCACAATTTTGCAGTCGATCTTTTTTTTGCGCTGGTGATCACTTTTTTTGTTTCTTTTGCGCGTTACAAATCGAGGGTGATTTTTTCGCTGCTTTTTGAAGGACAAAAATGAGTACCACGCAGGACAATCGACAACTTAAAATCGCGACGCCGCTCGGCGACGATTATTTGCTTTTGCAAACGATCAAGTTCGATGAAGGTTTATCGCGCCTTTTCGAAGGCGAGCTCGAATTATGGCACGACGAAATCGAGACGGACGGCAAGCCGACCTTTATCAACCCGGAAAAAATCCTGGGCAAACCCGTCACGATTTCGATCCGGCAGCGCGACGGCGTCGAGCGTTATTTCTGCGGCATTATCAACGAATTCGAACAGGGCGGCTGCGACCAGCGGTTTTCGGTTTATCACGCGCGGCTCGTTCCGCATGTTTGGATGCTGACGCAAAATCTCCAAAGCCGCATCTTTCAAAATATTTCGGTGCCCGATATTTTGCGCCGCATTTTAAGCGGTTTTGAATGCGCGTTCGAGCTTCAGCACGAATATGAACCGCGCAATTACTGCGTCCAGTATCAGGAAACCGATTTCGCGTTTATCTCGCGGCTGATGGAAGAAGAAGGAATTTATTATTATTTCGAGCACACCGATAAAACGCATAAAATGATCGTCGCCGACACGCCGCAGTCGCATCGTTTTTGCCCGTCAAAATCCGCGATCGAATATCACGACCAGAAATTTGTCGGCGCCGAAGGCGTCGCGAGCGCGATTCGCGGGTGGCGTTCGCGGAACCGCTGGCGAACGGGCAGAGTGCGGCTCTGGGATTACAACTTTCAGCTTCCGACCAACAAGCTCGATGCCGAGCAGCCGTCGCTCTTTTTGAACGGCAACAAAGACCTTGAAATCTATGAATTCCCTGCCGGTTATGCGCGCAAGCTCGACGGCATCGCGGCGGGCGGCGCCGATCAGAGCGGCAAACTGCAAAAGATCTTTGCAGACCGCGAACGGACGGCAAAAGTGCGGATGGAAGAAATCGACCGCCAATTTCGCACCGCCAACGGTTTCGGCGATTGCGCGAGCCTGACGGCGGGCTACCGTTTTGAACTGAAAAACCATCCGGTCACGGCGAACAATGCGCATTATGTTTTAACCGGTGTGACGCACGAAGCCGTTCAGAGTCCGGCTTACCAAACCGACGCACCCGCCGAACAAGCCTATTCCAACCAATTCGACTGCATCGCTTACGGTGCCGGACAAGCGCCGTTTCGCCCCGTTAGAACGACGCCGAAACCGCTGGTGCGCGGTTCGCAAACGGCGACGGTCGTCGGACCGGCGGGCGAAGAAATCTTTACCGACAAATACGGACGCGTCAAAGTCCAGTTTCACTGGGATCGCGAGGGCAAATACAACGAAGCGAGTTCGTGCTGGATTCGCGTCGGGCAACTTTGGGCGGGCAGAAAGTGGGGCGCGATGTTTATTCCGCGGATCGGGATGGAAGTGATCGTCGATTTTCTCGAAGGCGATCCGGATCAACCGATCATCACCGGCACGGTTTACAATCCCGAAACTATGCCGCCCTACGACCTGCC
>CADEFG010000800.1 GCA_902826505.1 uncultured Acidobacteriota bacterium | reverse complement strand
TAATCGGAACGGGGTGAGTACTTTGTTTTTTAAGTTTTTTGATACTTTTTTCTTTTGCGCCACTTGGCGTCTTGGTGGGAAATTAAATTATTCATTTATGACAAGTTTATCTCCCGCAAAGGCGCTAAGCCGCAAAGTTTAATACCTTTCGAAATTTAAAACACACAGTATTGAGCTTTTTTCGAGCCGAAGAAGTTGCGGTGAAATTTAACAAACCAATCGCTCAAAAGAATGAAAAATTGTAAATTATTTTGCAAAACCGGTCAATTACTTGACAAGAAAAAGCAGAGAAACCGGTGAAATTTCTCTGCTTTTTCCTGATTGATGATTTGATCCCGGCTAAACGCCCGGCATCGCTTTTTTGAGCGGTTTGAGCAGTAAGAACAACACCACCGCCATAAACAGAGCCATTCCGGCGAGAACCAGGAAAAATGTCGATTGCAGCCAGATATCCCAAAAAATACCGATTTGCGTCAGCTTATTGCCGAGTGCTGTTGCCCCGAACCAGCCGCCCATCAATAATCCGCGCAGATGAATCGGCGCGACTTTCGAGACTAATGATAATCCCATCGGCGATAGCATCAATTCGCCGAGCGTCACCACGGCGTAAGCAAAAATCAGCCAGAATGCCGAAACGCGAAACAAATACGCTTTTTGTAAAAAAGCTTCGCGGTGCGGTGCGGCTTCGGGAGCGACGGTGTTGATGGCGTGCAGCAATTGTAGTTGACCGCTTCTCATCCGCGCCTTTTCTTCATCCGTCAGTGCGGCTTTTCCTTCCTTCGTATTTGCGTCGTTCTTTTTCTGGATGTCTTCTTCGCTAATGGCGGCGAATTTGACACCGTTGATTAGATTTTTGCCGTCGGCATCCTTAGCGGCAACGATTTTATCCAAAATGTCCTGCGGTATGCCTTGCGCACCGAGATTTTTGACGACCCGCTCGTTGATGCGAAATTCGCCGGCGGTTAGCTGCTGCGCGGTTGGCGGCTGGCTTTCGCCGAGGCTCGCCGCATACCACAAAACTATAAAGGAAAGTCCGGTAAGCGTCATACCGAATGCCATTTTCGTCGGTGTCGAAGGTTCTTTGCCGCGTTTGTCCAGAAAACTCCAAAACCAGATCAGCGGAAATGTCAGTGTAACTACCCAAAAGGCGTTGATGGAATTTGAAAT
The DNA here is from genome assembly GCA_902826505.1 of uncultured Acidobacteriota bacterium. Classification (GTDB taxonomy): domain Bacteria; phylum Acidobacteriota; class Blastocatellia; order Pyrinomonadales; family Pyrinomonadaceae; genus JAFDVJ01. The sequence continues at coordinate 1,362 of CADEFG010000800.1, read as the reverse complement.
CGTGCCGGACACGTTCCAAGCCGTGTTGTCGTCCGCCCAATAAGTCAGCGTCGAGCCGTTTTGGTGGAAAACCATCCAGAAGACGATGACAATCAGGAAAATGACGATGAGTGCGGAAATACGCTTCCAATTCGGCACGGTATTCATTAAGTCCTGACGGGATTGGTCTGCCGAACGCGGAGCCGCGGTTTCGTCTGTTGCCTGGTCGCTGACACCGCTCGGCGGTGCGTCAACCGAAGTTGCAGCAGTGTTTGCTTTTTCCGTTGCGCGATTATGTTTTCGATTGGCTAAGTCGTCCGGATGTTCGACCAGATTTTTGAAATACCAGAGAATACCGACCGAAATCAACATCCCAAAAGCGGCGACGGCGAATGCGGCGTGAAAGCCGAAATATGCTTTAACGATTTCCATCACAATCGGTGCGAGACATGCTCCGATATTGATGCCCATATAAAAAATGTTGTAAGCGCGGTCTTTCAAATGACTGCCTTCAGGGTAGAGATTGCCGACCATCGTCGAGACGTTCGGTTTGAAAAAACCGTTTCCGATAACAAGACAAGTTAAAGCTAAATAAACTGCCCAAAGCGCCGGAATCGAAAGAAGTCCGTGTCCAGCCATAAAGAAAACGCCGCCGATCATCACCGCTTTGCGATAACCCGTAATGCGGTCGGCAATCAAACCGCCGATCAGCGGGCTCGCGTAAACGAACATTAAATAATTCGCATAAAGCGTCGTTGCCTGCGACGCTGTCCAACCAAAACCTTCCGTCGGGTCGCGTAGGTAAAGCGTAAAAAGCGCGAGCATCGAGTAAAAACTGAATCGCTCCCACATTTCCGTCCCGAATAGAACGTATAAACCCTTCGGATGTTGACCGGCTTCGGCAACGGTGCCGGCATTTTCAAAAGTTGCTGCATTTGCACTCATTAAATATTTCCCCTTTGAATTTTGAATTTTGAAAAGAAGTTGGGCAAAATATAACAGATTAAAGCCCGAAATTAAAAGTTTGATGTAGTAATCTTCTCAAAAAGATGCCGGTTATACATAAAAATTATTCAATTATAACAATTTTATCTGGTTGTCTGATTATTCGTGAGGTGTTCGGATGTTAAGTATTATAGGATTGGTCTTTATCATTACAATGACGGTTCTTGCCTATAAAACCGCCAGAGATTATGAGCGAAGCGCAGTTGGCTGGGCTTTGTTGGCGTTCGTCGTCACGTTTGGCGTCCAGATAATTTTACCCTTTTTTATCGGAATTATGATCGCTCTCGGCTTGGTTGTGAGCGGAACTCCGCAGTCACGGTTACAGCAGAGTTTTGACGAAGTCGTTCCGGCAGTTACGATTACCGTTGTTTGTATGGT
>CADEFG010000799.1 GCA_902826505.1 uncultured Acidobacteriota bacterium | reverse complement strand
GTTTTGGACGCGCAAGTGTTCCGGCGGGCGCTTCGACCGGAACGTTCGAAGCCTTTGAACTTCGCGACCACTGCGAAAATTATTATGAAGGTTTTGGTGTTTCGGGCGCAGTTGAAAATGTAAACGGCGAAATTGCCGGGGAATTATTTGGCGATGACGCGTTAAACCAAAATGAAATCGACCGGACGCTGCGGGAATTGGACGGAACCGAACAACTAAAAAGGCTCGGAGCAAATGCCGTGCTCGGCGTTTCGCTGGCGGTTTCGAGGGCAGCGGCAAGTTTTCTGAAAATGCCTCTGTATCAGTGGATTGCGGAAATTTTCGATACTAAAGAAATTACGCTTCCAATGCCGATGGTCAATATTTTAAGCGGCGGGCTTCATGCCGGAAAAGGGATGGATTTTCAGGACTATTTATTTGTTCCGACGGGTGCGAAAACGTTTGATGAAGCTTGTTTACAAATCGCAAATGTCAGAAACAGCGCCCAAAATTTAGCCAAAATGAAAGGCTTGCCCGTTTTGCTGGCGGACGAAGGCGGCATCAGTCCGGGCTTTGAAAATGGCTTGCAGGCAATGGAATTTATGGTCGAAGCGTTCAAACTGGCTGGTCTCGAACCGGGAAAAGAAGCGGCGATCGCAATCGATATTGCCGCTTCAACGCTGCAAACAGCGGATTCGGAATATTTTCTGGCGCGGGAAAACCGAAAATTATCGGGGCTCGAAATGATTGAAATGCTGGAAAACTGGGCGAGCATGTTTCCCTTGATTTCAATCGAAGACGCGCTCGGCGAAGAAGATTGGACTGCTTGGAAAATATTGAATGAAAAGCTCGGCGGAAAAATCCAGATCGTCGGCGACGATCTTTTCGCGAAGAATGTAAAGAGGGTCGAAAAGGGAATCGATCAAAAAGCCGCGAATTCGGTTTTGATAAAACCCAATCAAAACGGCACTTTGACCGGCACCTTGGAAGTGATCAAAAAAGCGCGTGAAAATAATCTGGCGACGATCGTTTCGGCGCGTTCAGGTGAAACCGAAGACCCTTTCATTGCCGATTTGGCGGTCGGGACAAACGCCGGTCAGATCAAGATCGGTTCATTTCGAAACTCGGAAAGGTTGAGTAAATACAATCAACTGATTAGAATCGAAAAGGAAACGAACGCGCGGTTTGGCGGTGCCGTCACATTTCGAGGGTAGCGTGAATTTGGGAATCAACGGGAAAAACAAGGCTGAAATTATATCCGAAACCAAAAATGCGGAAATTGAACGTCTGAACCAATTTTTATTCCGCACGAATTTATTGCGCGTTGGTGAAAAAGCGGTTTGGACGCCGCTCGAGGGCGGTGTTTCGAGCGATATTTGGCGCGTCGATCTGCCCGCTCGAACAATTTGCGTCAAACGCGCGCTGGCAACTTTGAAAGTCAAAGCCGATTGGCGCGCGCCGGTCGAACGAAACAATTACGAATGGGAATGGTTTCAGTTTGTTTACAAAATTTTTCCGAAGATCGTTCCCCAGCCGGTTGCGCACGATGCGGAAATGCAGATGTTGGCGATGGAATTTCTTGCGCCCGAAGATTTTAAGGTCTGGAAAGATCAACTGATGAAAGGCGAAACGAACGCCGATTTTGCCGCAAAAGTCGGCAGCTTTTTGGGTGAAATTCACGCCAAAAGCGCTTTTGATCAGGACGTTGCCAAAAGATTTTCGACCGATCGACTTTTTTTCGCGCTCAGAATCGAACCTTATTTGTTGGCGACGGCTGAAAAACATCCAGAACTCGGACAGAAAATAAAAAAGATCGCCGAAAAAACTCTGGCGGCGAAAATCGCGCTCGTCCACGGCGATGTCAGTCCGAAAAATATTCTTGTCGGGCGTGAAAATCCGATATTTCTCGATGCCGAAACAGCCTGGTTTGGTGATCCGGCTTTTGATGCGGCTTTTTGTTTGAACCATTTTTTGCTCAAATCACTTTTTCGCCCCGTATCAAAAGCAGGCTTTTTCGATTGTTTTAAGTCCTTTCGGGAAAACTATTTAAAGCAGGTAAGCTGGGAAACGTCTGAAGAAATCGAATTACGAATCGATCAATTGTTGCCAATTTTGCTTTTGGCGCGCGTGGACGGCAAATCGCCGGTCGAATATATTACGGATGAAAAAATTAAAAATCGAATTCGCCTGATCGCCCGAAAGTTCATTATTAACCAAAATTTTGATCTTTCTATCTTTTAATAGATGTTTCAAAACCAAAAAACCAAAAAGCAAAACCAAGATTCAATCTTAGTTTTGCTTTTTGGTTTATTTTAATTTTGGTGAGTCGTGCTGGACTCGAACCAGCGACCCGAAGATTACATACCACTCCGACTTTCGCCGACCGCTAAAGATTTCAGCGTTGTGGTCTGGACTATCTCATCACCCACAGCCGAATCTGTTTGGGTGTGCGGCGTATAGTCTCTGAGGGCTCTCTCGAAGTTTAGATAATCTTTTACATATCGAACAAATTTCCTTTGCCCGTTTTTGCTTTCCGATAATCTGAATTTAGA
>CADEFG010000798.1 GCA_902826505.1 uncultured Acidobacteriota bacterium | reverse complement strand
AAGAAGAGATCATGCGGAAATTCGAACGGGGCGAAACACATATTTTGGTTTCGACCACCGTCATCGAAGTTGGGGTTGATGTTCCCAACGCGTCTTTGATGATTATCGAACACGCCGAGCGCTTCGGTTTGTCGCAGCTCCATCAGCTTCGCGGACGAGTCGGGCGCGGTGCCGAACAATCATTTTGCGTGTTGCTGACCGGCGATAAAAAAACTGCCGTCGCGCGCGAACGGCTCGGCATCATGGAAGAAACGACCGACGGTTTTCGGATCGCCGAAAAGGATTTGGAGATTCGCGGGCAGGGCGAAATCTTGGGAACGCGTCAATCAGGTGTCCAAACTTTCAAAATCGGCAATATTATCCGTGATTTGGAAATCCTGGAAACGGCTCGCACGGAAGCCGAATTTTATTTGACGCAAAAACGGCTGACGCAGGAAACTTCAACACTCATCGAAATCGCCAAAGCCGATTCGCGGTTTCGTTTAGCCGGAATCGGCTAAAAGTGAATTAATTTAGGACAAAAATCTTAAATAATGTTGATTTAAATATTGAAATTTCTTGGTAAAACGAGTTATAGTTTTACTTAAGACTTCTGGCAAATAATATTTTTTTAGTAAATAACGATTTTTTCAAGGGGACAAATTAAAAACAACAAACCAATTTTGATTTCAAATCACAATGAAATCGGGATTTCGCTAGTATTTGTTTAAAAATTTGCTCAAACAAACAAGGGGCAGTTTTGGCTCCAAAAGGGTCTAGTACTCATTCTTAACTAAAGGATATGTGAACAAAATGGAAAACCGACGACAACCAACAAATACTCCAACTCCTTTTAATCGAAATAAAAACTTCCGGAAAGAAGGAGATAAACCGTTTGGATATGGGAATAATCAAAATCGTGATCGGAAATTTGAGCCGCGCGGCGAACGATTTCAGAGAAGCGACGGCTTCCAACCCCGAGATGGAAAGTTCGTCAAACGCGACGGAAAATTTATATCCAAAAATGACAGGTTTCAGCCAAAGCGGCGTTTTCCGCCAAAAGGCAAAAACTTTCAACCACCATGGAAAAAAGAAAATAATATACGCATTGTTTCGGATATGCAGGTCACTGACGGAAAGCACAAAGGTAAGTATTTAGTAAGTACGACTTCACCGAAAGTGCGCCCGACAGCCCGCCGGATCCGGGAAGTGATGTTTAAAATACTTTTTCGCCGCGTCCGCGCCAAGAGATTTTTGGATCTCTGCGCGGGAGCCGGAACAGTTGGGATAGAAGCGATCTCAAGAGGCGCGATCATCTCGACCTTTGTCGAGCGTTCGGCGAAGATGTGCAGTTTTATCAAGACAAACTTGAAATCCTGCAACATCAAGGAAGGACACGGCGAGGTAATCGAAATGGAAGTTGCGCCGTTTCTTAAAAAAATGTGGAAGCGGCGGCGCTTTTGGGACGTCGTTTATTTTGATCCTCAGTATGATACCAATTATGACGAGTGTTTAAAATATTTTGGGAGGGGAGCCACCGTCACGCCGGGCGCCGTTCTCGTCATTGAGCATCACTCGGATATGTTTTTCCCCGAAAAAATTGGTGTTATGAAACGTTTTCGCGTTGTCGTGCAGGGCGAAACAACGATTAGTTTTTACGAACGTAAATAGAAATCAATTACCAAGTATCAATTACGAATTACGAGTTAACTAAATAATTTACATTCGTAATTCGTAATTCGAAATTCGTAATTTAGGTGAAATGCGAATAATTTCCGGCACGTATCGCGGACGTGTCCTCAAAAGTCCGTCCGGCAATAAAACGCGCCCGACATCCGACCGTTTGCGCGAAACTCTTTTCAATATTTTGCAAGCCAAAATAGATTCTGAAACGCGCTTTCTCGATTTATGTGCGGGGACGGGCGCGATCGGCATCGAAGCCCTTTCACGCGACGCAAAATTTGCCACCTTTGTGGACAAATCGCGGCGTGCCTGTGCCTTGATCGAAGAAAATCTCGATCTTTTAGAAATTCCCGAAGACCAAACTGAAGTTTTTCAAAGCGCGGCAGAGGATTTTTTGCGTCGTTTAGACGAGAAAACTGCGGCTTGGGATATTGTTTTTTACGATCCGCCCTACCACGAAAATTATCTGAAAGTCCTTCAGTTTTTTGGCGATGCCGGGTCAAAACTGCTCAATATTGACGGAGTTTTGATCGCCGAACATCACGCGAAAAATGTTTTGCCCGATGAAGTCGGCGAGCTTCGCCGTTGGCGGATTTTGAGACAGGGTGAAACACATCTCAGTTTTTTTGAAAAATCCTGACGACCGGTTTCCGCAGATCTACGAATTTTATTTCGAAATTTTCTTAATCCGTGAAATCTGTGTAAGCTGTTTTTAGAGAATATGAAACCGCTGATTGTTTGGCTGCTGCTGTGTGTGGTTTGGGGAACGACACGGATTTTTATCAAACTCGGTTTATCGGATTTGCCGCCTTTCAGCTTTGCGGCACTGCGGTTTACGATGGCTTGTTTGATACTTTTGCCGATTCTTTTTGTT
>CADEFG010000797.1 GCA_902826505.1 uncultured Acidobacteriota bacterium | reverse complement strand
CGGCAAACTCGTGCGAATTCTGGTCGAAGTCGGCGCGGAAATCAAACAGGGCGAAAGCGTTCTGGTCGTCGAAGCGATGAAAATGCAGAATGAAATGAAATCGCTGAAAGACGGCATCGTCAAAGAAATTCGTTTTGAAGAAGGCGCAACAGTTAATGCGGGCGACATTTTAGCGGTGATTGAATAAAATGCACGATTCTCAAACACTCCAAAATCCAAAATCTCAAATCTCAAATCGGGACATTCGAATTCTGTTGTGGGATATTGACGGAACTTTGATGCGTTCGACCGTGCAGGGCGGCTATAAAAAATATTTTACGTCCGTCATGCAAAAAGTTTACGGGCACGCGGGAAATCTCGACGGAATTATGCCTTCGGGAATGACCGACACGCAGATTATTTACGAGTCTCTGCGCGGCGAAGGATTTACGCCGGAACAGATATTTGCCCGCAAAGCCGAGCTTTTGGAAGTTTTCAAAACGGAAATGACAAGAGTTTTAGCGCAAAACGGCGAGCCTTTTGAAATTTTAACCGGCGTTCGCGAAATATTAACGGAAACCGATAAAAATCCCCGCTTTATCAACGCGCTTTTGACCGGCAATCTTTCGGTCGCGGCGGAGATCAAATTAAAATCGGTCGGACTTTGGCATTATTTTGAAAATGCGCCGAACGCTTTTGGCGAAATCTCGCACGACCGCAACGATTTGGCGATCGAAGCCGGAAAACTTTTCAACGAACGCTACGAATTCGCCTTCCCGCCCGAACAATTCATCGTCATCGGCGACACGCCGAACGATATTGCCTGCGCCCGCGCTTTCGGGGCGAAAGTAGTCGCGGTCGAAACCGGCAGAGGTCAATCTAGCGAAAAATTGCTTGAGAACAAACCCGATTTTCTGCTTGAAGATTTGAGCGACACGAAAAAGGTTCTCGAAGTTTTACAAACTTTATAATTTCGACGAACAGAATTTACAAAAAACCGCGTCGGCATCGTGGTCGTGTGCGTGACATTCGGGGCAAACTTGTGTTGAAAGCTGTTTTGCTTTCCGTGTCAATTCAGCCGTGACGATGCCGGTCGGGACGGCGATAATCGCATAACCCAAAATCATAACGATTGAAGCGAGCGTTTTGCCGAGCCCCGTTTTCGGCGACAGATCGCCGTAACCGACGGTCGTCAAAGTCACGATCGCCCAATAAATACTCGTCGGAATGCTTGTAAATCCATTTTCCTCGCCTTCGATCACATACATCGTCGCGCCGACGATGGTGACGATCGCTAAAATCGAAACCAGAAAAACACTGATTTTACGGCGGCTCGCAACCAAAGCCGAAGTAATGATCTTTCCTTCGCTGATATATTCCGAAAGTTTTAAGATCCGGAAAATTCTCAGAAGTCGAAGGATTCGAATACTTAACAGATACTGCGTGCCGGGAACGAGCAGGCTGATGTAAGTCGGCAAAATCGCCAATAAATCAACCAACCCGTAAAAACCCAAAGCGTATCGCAATGGCTTTCTGACCGCCATTAACCGCAGAAGATATTCGATTGAAAACAAAATGGTAAAAAACCACTCGGTATAAAACAGCGCTCTGCCGTAATCTTCCCTGATTTCGCGGACGCTTTCGAGTGTCACGACCAACAAGCTCAGCAGGATGAGCCAGATGATAAGCAAATCGAAAATGCGTCCGGAAAGCGTCTCGGATTCAAAAACGATTTCGTGCAGACGATTGCGCCACGCCGAAGCCGGACGCTCTTTGTTTTCGGACAACTGCATAGAAACTTATTTTTTCAAAGTACTTACCAAAAGAGCAAGCCATAGAAGTTAAAGTGTGAAAGATATCGCCGCCAACTTTATCTTCAATTAAAAACATTCGCTTCCCAATTCTCAAAACTATCGCCTTTTTTTTCCGGCGGCGATGGGCAAGGATTCATTTTTTTTACTTTTTCGCTTTCGGCTGGCTCAAAATATTGGCAAAAAGCCGGTACGCGCCCGGAACACCGGCGGGCAGCTGGCGGAAAAAGGCGTAACTGCAATAAATATATTTGCCTTTGCCGATCTCGGCGACCGTCAAACCGCCTTTGTTTTCGGCTTCGCCCGTGTCGTGCGATTCGAGCAGCGGTTTGTAATTTGCGTCAAACGTCGTTAAAGCATTCAGATTTCGTTCCTGAACCCAATTCTTAAAATCTTCGTCCGTGATTTTGTTCGGAAAATTAAAGATTGAATTTGCCGGTTCGAGGATTGTCACCTTTGCGTTCTCGTCCGCCACGCGCGCGCCCATTTGCGCCGGAAACGGCAGAAGGCTTTGATAAACCGGAAGCTGATATTGAACGATCAGCGTCCCGCCGTTTTTTACGTAATCGAGCAGCCTTTGATGATTGGCGACAAAATCGGGACGCACCTGCGAAGCACGAATACCGACGACCACCGAATCGAATTTCGTCAGCTCGCCGCTCGTCAGATCGTTTTCGTTCAAAAGCGTCACATCCAAACCCATCTGCCGGATCGCGTCGGCAACCCGGTCGCCGCTGCCGGCAATAT
>CADEFG010000796.1 GCA_902826505.1 uncultured Acidobacteriota bacterium | reverse complement strand
TCGAAGGTTTGGACACCGGCGCAGACGATTATCTGACAAAGCCTTTTGCCTTCGGTGAACTGCTGGCGCGTCTGCGGGCAATTTTACGGCGCAGAGAAAAATCTTTTTTGCCTTCGCGGATTACGATTGCTGATTTAGAAATTGACACAAAAGCGCAACGGGTGTGGCGAAATGAGAAAGAAATTTATTTAACGACCAAAGAATTTACGGTGCTTGAATATTTAGCCAGAAACTTCGGAAAAGTCGTTGGGCGCGAGGAAATTTCAGAGCATTGTTGGGACGAAACTTATGATCCTTTCAGCAACTCGATTGAAGTTTTTATCAATCGCTTGCGAAAGAAAATTGATGCTGAAGGAAAAAATACGCTCTTGCACACAAGGCGCGGCGCGGGGTATGTTTTGGGTGATTTGACGGCAACGGGGGAAAATGTTTAATTCGGCAAAAATGCAGCTGACGGTTTGGTATGCGGGCGTTCTCGCTCTCACATTGGGCGTTTTCGCCGTTTTGACCTATTTGCTTTTTTACTACACATTAGATAATCAAACCAACCGCACTCTGAGCGAGGTCGCCCGAGTTTTTGAAACCACTGCCAATCGAGAAATCGAGGATGAGGATAAAGTTCTAAATTCCAAAAATGGCGATGAAGCCTTACGCGATGCGGCATTGGAACTCGGTTTTAAGGATTATCAAGTCTTCGCCTTTTCTACTGAAAAGCGTTTAATTGCGGCGACCAAAAGTGCAGACGGCGATTCGCAGATTTCCGGTGAAACTGCCGAAAATCAATTAAAAATTTTTACACCCGGAACAAACGGTAATCGTTTTGATTTTGATTATAATAACGATATATTTCGTGCTTTTTTTTATAACTTCAAAGTTCATAACCGTAATTATCAACTACTTGTCGTCCACCCGCTGGATGACCAAATAGAACTGCTTAGACAGGTTCGCTATGCCTTTTTGATTTCCGTGCCGCTCACGCTCTTAGCAGCGAGCTTAGGCGGTTACTTTTTGGCGAGAAAATCGCTTGCACCGATTTCGGAAATGAGCCGCAAAGCCGAAGACATAACGGCGAAAAATTTGCACGAGAGATTGCCGGTCAAAAATGAGCGCGACGAACTTGGAAGTCTGGCAAGCAAATTCAATGAATTGCTGTCGCGTCTCGATAAATCATTTGAGCAGCAGCGCAGATTTATGGCGGATGCTTCGCACGAACTCCGCACGCCCGTAGCGATTGTGCGCGGCGAAGCCGATGTTATAATGGCTAAGGAAAAGCGCGACGAAACGGAATACCGTGAATCGTTTTCGATTGTGCAATCGGAAGCCGAACGAATGACCCACATCATCGAAGATTTGTTCACGCTGGCGCGGGTTGATGCCGGACAGCAGCCTTTGCGAAAAGAAACAGTTTATTTAGACGAGATTTTAAGCGATGCGGTCAAATCCTTTCGGACAGTTGCAAACAGTCGCAGTATAAGACTTGAATTTGAAACGCCTGAAGAAATGAAATTTTCGGGCGATTCACAACTCCTCAGAAGGCTTTTCTCCAACTTGCTCGACAACGCGCTCAAACACGCCAAATCACGAGTCAAAGTGTCCGCCGAAAGCCGAAATAATTTCTACGAAATAGATATATCGGACGATGGAGCCGGCATTACCGCCGAAGCGCAATCACACATTTTCGAGCGTTTCTACCGCGCCGACAAAGCACGTTCCCGCGACGAAAAAGCTCAAACGGGAAGCGGCGCAGGGCTTGGATTAGCCATCTCTAAATTCATCGTCGAAGCTCACGACGGCAATTTAACACTCGTTAAATCCGATGCGGACGGCTCAACCTTTCTCAGCAAATTTCCTGCCATTAAATAATTTCAAATACTTTTTTACGTTAATCCTGCATTTATCTTTGTTTTTGTAAATTGATAGTAGCTTGAGCGGAAAACTCAAGCTGCCCGTGCGGAATTCACCGCCGGACAATTATCAAGGAGGGCGCGAGCTGGCAATTAAATTCGGCTCGTGCCTTGGGAAGAAAAATAATTTAAGGAGTAAAAAATTAATGAATATCTACAAAAAAATAACCGCCATTTTATCAATCGCTTTGATTGCCGGTTTGGGCATTTTCGGCGTGTCGAGCGCGATTAACGCGCAAACGCAACAGAATGAACCGAAACAAGAAAAACGGGAACGCAGTGAGAAAAAAGGCGAAAAGGAAGCTAATGAAGCTAATGAAGCCAAGGAAAATGAGGCGCATGACAGTGGCAGTCTACAACACGATCCACAGTGATCCAGCGGTCGGAGAAATCCGAGCCGTCCGCGGTTTTTCCTCGCGGGGCGCCGGGGCCTAGGGGGCCGTGGGGTAGCCGTAAGGTCCGGGGGGCCGTGGGGCGGTGGGACGCAAGGCGGGCGACACGACCGACGGCGAGGCGCCCGCGGGGCAGCCCCAGCAGCACCCGCAGCAGCTGCTTGCCGACCCGCCGCGTGCGCACCGTCACCAGCCCCGGCCCGATCGCGACCCAGCCGACCACCACCGGCACCGCGAACAGCTG
>CADEFG010000795.1 GCA_902826505.1 uncultured Acidobacteriota bacterium | reverse complement strand
ATCGCAGGAAAAGAATTGATGCTCAATTTTAGCGTTTTTGACGAAAAGACGAACAAACCCGTTACTGATCTGGAAAAATATCTGGGCGAATACGCGCACTTTGTCATTATCAGTCAGGACTTGCAAAAGTTCGTTCACGCACATCCGATGTCGAAGGAAGAACATTCCGAAGGTTCGCACGATATGAGCAAAATGAACGATAAGAAAGTTGACGAAAGCAAGCCGCACACGCACGACGACAAAACCGACACGAAAGGCGTAAGTCCTTCGGAAGTTTCGGCGCATACTTCATTTCCGCAAGCCGGACTTTTCAAAGTTTTTGCTCAATTCCAACGCGGCGGAAAAGTTATCACCGTGCCGTTTGTCGTCAACGTCAAAGCCGGCGCGGATAAAGCCGAAGTGAAAGAAGCGAATGTTCCGGCGGGCGCAACTAAAATAACGGTTTCCAAAAATGGCTTTGAACCCACTTCGCTCAACGCGAAAAAAGGCGAAAAACTGACGCTCGCGTTTTACCGCTCCGATGCCGAAAACTGCGGCGGCGAAGTGGTTTTTCCGAAACTCAAAATCACGAAAAAACTGCCTGTCGGCGAAACGGTTTTGGTGGAAATTACTCCAACCGAATCGGGCGAACTAGCCTTTGCCTGCGGAATGGATATGCTCAAAGGAAAAGTTTTAGTGCAGTAAAATTTTAGTGCAGTAAAAATAGATAACAGGAGAATTTAACAAATGACCAAACAAATTATCAAATCAATCGTTGCCGCTTCAATAATGCTGGCGATGCTGTTCGGCAGTAATGCCGTTTTTGCGAAACCGATTTTCGGAAAAAACAATATCAAGAGAAAGTTATTTCATCCGAAAACCGTGCGGATTAACGTCAGCAAAAAAGGCTTTAGTCCTTCGAGCATCAGCACCGAACAAGGCTCACCGCTCACTTTAATTTTTAAGCGAACCAGCAAGGAAGGCTGCGGCAATAAAGTCGTTTTTCCGTCGCTCAATATCACCCGTGATTTGCCCGTCGGCAAGAATGTAACGATTAAATTTACGCCAACAGACACAAGCACCGTCAGTTTTACTTGCGGGATGGGAATGTATAAAGGCAGTGTCGTTGTCAGTGATTGATAAGACTAATAACGAAAAATGGAGGAAATATGAAAACTATAATTTTAACGGTTGTTTTAAGCATTGCGGCGATAGCTTTCGCGGCTTGCGGTCAGAGTGCGACAAACAACAATTCGGCGATGAATCACGGTGGAATGAATCATAACTCGATGAATTCTAATTCAATGAATATGAACGGAATGAATCATAATTCGATGCCGATGAATTCCAATATGCCGATGAATCATTCGGGAATGAAATCAGACGCAAATGCCAAATCTGCACCGTATGATTTGCAGTTTATTGACACGATGATCGCGCATCACGAAGGCGCAGTTGAGATGGCGAAAATGGTTGATGGCAAAACACAACGCACGGAACTGAAAGCCTTCGCACAGAAGATAATCGCCGACCAAAACAAGGAAATCGGGCAGATGAAAGAGTGGCGCGAAAAATGGTTTAAGGGTGCGCCGAGGGCGATGAATATGGAAATGCCGGGAATGGCTGATTCGATGAAAATGGATATGTCGAAGCTGTCGAACGCGAAGGATAAAGAATTCGATTTGGCATTTATTGAAATGATGATTCCACATCATGCCGGCGCGACGACGATGGCGAAAGAAGCCCAGACAAAAGCCGAACATACGGAAATCAAAACTCTGGCTGGCAATATCATCAAGGAACAGGAAGCCGAAATTAAACAGATGAACGTCTGGAAATCGGAATGGTCAAAGTAAAAGTATTTTCTATCTTTACTTTGAAAAATGATGGAAACGGCGCAAGAGCAAAGACCTGAAAATCAGCGAGAAAGATTGAACAAGCTCTATCGCTTTCAGCGTCATTTTTACGATTTGACGCGCCTTTTCTTTCTTTTCGGGCGCGATGATTTACAGCGGCAAATGAAGGTTTTGCCCGGTGAACGGGTTTTGGAAGTCGGATGCGGCACGGGCAGAAATCTTTTGAAGCTCGCACTACTGCAACCGGAAGCGAAAATTTACGGACTGGACGCAGCGGACGAGATGCTGAAAACCGCCGGAGCAAAACTCGACGCGCACAATCGGCAAAAAGCGGTTGTTTTGCGGCAAGGATTGGCGGAACAGTTTGATTATCAAACGACTTTCAATCTGGATCAGCCGTTCGACAAAATCTTTATTTCTTATTCGCTCTCGATGTTTCCAAACTGGCGGGAAGCAATTCTAAACGCGCTGCGTAATCTGAAACCTGACGGCGATTTATACATCGTGGATTTTTGGGATGGCGCGACTCTTCCGGCTTGGTTTAATCGGCTTTTGCGTTGGTGGCTGGCACTATTTAAGGTTTATGCTCGCCCGGAGTTTTTGGAGTTTTTGAAGGATTTACGAACTGAAAATGCAGGTGAACTAACGGTTACGCCAGTCGGCAGACGTTACGCATTTATCGCCCATTTTCAAAAGAACAAAGGTATTA
>CADEFG010000794.1 GCA_902826505.1 uncultured Acidobacteriota bacterium | reverse complement strand
ATTTTAATTCTGATCGGAAGTCAAAAATCTCGTATCGTGAATTTAACACAAACACGTTGCTTAAAACAAGAAATTGCGTAAGAATTTAATTAATTATTTTGGAGAAAAAATGAAAGCGAAAGTTTACGTAACATTAAAGCCGAGCGTTCTTGACCCGCAGGGCAAGGCAATTCATCATTCGGTCGAACTTCTCGGGTTCGGGCAAATCACGGATATTCGGCAGGGGAAATATTTTGAAATTGCGATGGATTCGGAATTAACCGAATCGCAGGCAAAAGAATCGGCGGAAAAAATTGCCAAAGACGTTCTGGCAAATCCCGTCATCGAAGATTATCGAGTGGAAATTGTTCAATAAATGGCTTTTGGTCTTCGGTTTTCGGTTTTGGCAACCTGTTTTATAGATTGAAACAATTCCAAAAACCAAAAACCAAAAACCAAAAACCAAAAACCAAAAAGATTTATGAAATTCGGAGTTATCGTTTTTCCCGGTTCAAATTGCGACCACGACGCGTATCACGTTGTTTCAAAACACGTCGGGCAACCGGTTGATTTTATCTGGCACAAGCAGACCGATCTGAGCGGCTATGACGCCGTCATCGTGCCGGGCGGATTTTCCTACGGCGATTATCTGCGTTGCGGCGCGCTCGCGAAATTCTCGCCCGTGATGGCGGCGGTCAAAGATTTTGCCGCCGAAGGGAAGTTCGTTTTCGGGATCTGCAACGGTTTTCAGATTCTGTGCGAAGCCGGACTTCTGCCCGGTGCGCTGATCCGCAATCAAAATCTGCATTTTATCTGCAAGCACGTGTATTTAAAGGTCGAAAACGATCATACGCCCTACACGAGCGAGATCGAAAAAGGTGAAGTGCTTTCGATTCCGATCGCGCATGCCGAAGGGAATTACGTTTGCGACGACGCGACCTTTCATCAATTGGAAGAAAATAACCAGATCGTTTTCCGGTATTGCGACGAATCGGGCGAAGTCACCGCTGACGCGAACCCGAACGGCGCACGCTCGAACATTGCGGGAATCTGCAACCTGGACAGAAATGTTCTCGGCATGATGCCGCATCCCGAACGCGCCTGCGAAGGTCTTTTAGGTTCGAACGACGGACGCGGAATTTTCAAATCGTTGACCAGCGCGATCGCCGCGCAAGTGTGATAAAAGGTTTGAAAGTGGAAAAGTGGAAAAGGGCAAAAGGTAAAAAGGTAAGAAGGTAAGAAGGTTAGCCCGTTAAAAATACCAAAACTTTTTCACCTTTCCAAACCTTTGCACTTTATTGCCAGAAAATCTCGATTTGATATTCTTTGGCGCCGCCTTTTTCGTCAATTACTTCGACGATCGCGGTGTAATCGTTGTCTTCGTTCGGCTGTTGGATAACCTGCGCCTTGCCGCGCCCGCTGGTCTTTTTTACGCCGACGCTCACGCTGTGGCGCGG
This sequence comes from uncultured Acidobacteriota bacterium, assembly GCA_902826505.1. GTDB lineage: Bacteria > Acidobacteriota > Blastocatellia > Pyrinomonadales > Pyrinomonadaceae > JAFDVJ01. The sequence goes on along the minus strand of CADEFG010000794.1, from coordinate 1,110 downwards.
CAGCGCGGTGGTAAAACTGAAAACTCCGGCGGGCTGTTCGTTGCCGTCGATCGTATTGGTTTTAAGCGAGAGATCTTGAATTACCAGATGAACTTTTTTATCAACCATTCCGCGCCAGAAAACGCGTCCGGCAACCTGCAGATTTTCATGATGATTGAACGAATTGACGCTTCCGCCGATTTGTCCTGAAACCGCAAAACTCAAAGTCAAAAAACAAAGTAATGTAAAAAAAATAAATTTTTTCATATTTTGCCTCACGTTGTGTTCGCCGAAGCTTCGTTAATTATTAAACCATCCTGGCAGAGTTTCCAATTCAAAATTTCCGCGCCGATTTCTTCCGCGAGCGAGTTTTCGACCGTTTCGCGGGCGTTTTCTTCACAGAAAAACGCGATACAGCCGCCGCCGCCGGCGCCGCAAACCTTCGCGGCGATCGCGCCGTTGGCGTAAGCCTTTTCGATCAGCAAATCCATCTGCGGCGTCGTGATCTTCGGCGAAAGCCGTTTGCGGTGCGGATGCGCGTGTTTCAAAATTTCGCCGACCGCTTCCCAATCGTTTCGCAGTAAGGCTTCGCGAGTCTGCAAAGAGCTATCGCGGATGCCTTCAAAAATGTCGAATAACTCTTTCGAGCCGTCAATGTGGCGTTTGGTGATTTCCCAATTGTTCGTGCCGGAATTGCGCGGTTCGCCCGTGTAGATCACGACAATCCGTTTTTGCAGAGTTTCGATATCGATTTCGAGAGCTTCGCGCTCCATTCCGTCGGGGCGAAAATGAATACACGAAACGCCGCCGTATTGCGCCGAATAATAATCCTGATAACCGGTCGGAACTTTGATGACCTGACATTCGACCGCCGCCGCGATCGGGATAAAGCGGTCGGGCGTGTAGCGGTTGCCGACGAGCCGGTTCAAGGCGCCGATGCAGGCGATATTGAGCGTCGAAGAACCGGCGAGACCCGCGCCTGCCGGGGCTTCGGAATTGGTGATCATGTTAAAACCCGTTTCGGGTTTGAAAAAATAGACGAGTTTTGAGAGCAGTTCGAGCCGCGGTTCGTTTTTAAGCTCGTGAAATTTATCGAGCGAAGTTTCAAACGTCACGCCGCGATCGATTGAT
>CADEFG010000793.1 GCA_902826505.1 uncultured Acidobacteriota bacterium | reverse complement strand
CGTCGGTCGGAATCTCGAAATAAGCCGTCAGAAAATTCGGCAGAACGCGCACCGTATTTTCGATCTTCGATTCGGTATTGGCACGGACTTCGAGAACATCGCAAACGACGCGCGGCGCGTTACGGGCGTTAAAATCTTCGATCTGCCGGATCGTTTCGTAAATATCTTCGCCCGCCAGCACCGACAAACGCCACGCATCGCTGCCGCCGCGCGAGATAAAATCCTTCGCGCTTTCGAGAAATTCGTCGAGCCTTGAAGCCGGCACGACAAAACGCCCGAGCATCCAACTGTAATTGCTGTTGCGGTAGGTCGCATAATTGAGAACGGCTTCGGGCATCGAGATCTGCGAAGGCGGAAAAAGTCCGGCGTAATCAATAATTTCGGCAAGCAATGTGCGAACCGATTCTTTCGGTGTATCAGTCATTTTCGTCAATTAAATTGAAACGATTTTGTATTTCTGGAAACTCCACGTCTTGATAAAGTTCCGATAATTCGAGTTCGCAGTCAAGCGAAGCAAGGCGAAATTTATCCTCTAAAGTATTAAATTCACGGTTGAGCCAACTGTTTTCAGCCTGTTTGATAAACTGCGAAACGTGCGGACGATCCTGCGCGATCAAAACATATTCGGTAAAACTTGTGATCGATTTGTAATATGTAAATTTATATCCGCGATCGAAATCGGCGGTCGAATCGGAAAGAATTTCAATAATTAATTGCGGATTCGTCAAAATATCTTGTTTCCCGAGCGTCTGAATAATCGAATCGCCGCAAAGCGCGGACAAATCAGGATAACGATACGGCGGATAAGCCGGAACGCCGACGCGCATATCCGACAGAAAAACGCGGCAATTTCTGCCTTGAAGTTTCGAGCGCAATGCAAAATAACCGTTTCCCTGAATGCGGTCATGATTGCTGCTCGCGCCCGCCAAAGTGAAAACGTGACCGTCCAAAAATTCGATCTTTTCCTCGCTTTCGTGGTCAAGTTCGAGATATTCTTCGAGCGTGTATCGAAACTTTTCTTTCGGTAACATACAACTACATCTTAAAATTCTTTTTGAGTTTTTGCCAAACCTCGAAATATTCATGCTGAAGTTCGGATGTCTGCATTGCAAACTCGGTCGGGCGAATGATGTAGCGCGATTCGAACATAAACGCCATCGTGCCGGAAAGTTTTTGCGGCGTGAGTTCGGCATTCGAGGCTTTTTCAAACGCGTCGAGGTCGGGTCCGTGGGCGCTCATACAATTATGCAAGGAGCCGCCGCCCGCGACGAAGCCTTCTTCCTTGGCGTCGTATTGCCCGTAGCACAAACCCATATATTCGCTCATTATGTTGCGGTGATACCACGGCGGGCGAAACGTGTTTTCGGCAACCAGCCAGCGGTCGGGAAAGATCACGAAATCGCAGTTCGCGACGCCCGCATCGCCCGACGGCGAAGTCAGAACCGTAAAAATTGACGGGTCTGGATGGTCAAAACTTATCGAGCCGATCGTGTTGAAACGCCGCAGATCGTAGCGATAAGGCGCGTAATTCCCGTGCCAGCCGACGACATCGAGCGGCGAACTTTGAATCTCGCAACTCCATAGATTTCCGCCGAATTTTGCCGTCAGTTCAAATTCGCCTTCGCGGTCTTCAAACCACGCAATCGGCGTTTCAAAATCCCGCGAATTTGCCAAACCGTTCGCGCCGATCGGTCCGAGATCGGGAAGCCTGAACTGTGCGCCGTAGTTTTCGCAAATATAACCGCGCGCCGCGCCGTCGGGAAGTTCGACGCGGAATTTAAGTCCTCGCGGCAGAACGGCAATTTCGCCCGAGCCGATCTCGATGATTCCTAATTCGGTTAAAAAACGAACGCGGTTTTTCTCCGCGACGACGAGCATTTCGCCGTCGGCGTTATAGAAAAATCGCTCGGTCATATCTTTATTGCAGGCAAAAATATGAATCGCAATTCCGGTTTGAGAAAAAAGATCGCCGTTTCCCGCAATCGTCGTAATTCCGTCAATAAAATCCGTTTCGGCTTCGGGCATCGCGAGCGGATTCCAGCGCAATTGATTCGGCGTTACGTCAAGTTCGTTAAAATTTGAAACGAGCAATCCGTTATCGATTCGCGCGAACGGTTTATGCAAAACCGACGGGCGAATGCGATACGTCCAAGTCCGCCGATTGTGAACTCTTGGAACGGTAAAAGCCGTTCCCGAAAACTGTTCGGCATAAAGCCCGAGCGGTGCTTTCTGCGGCGAATTTTGTCCAACCGGCAGCGCGCCTTTCACCGCTTCGGTCGCAAATTCATTGCCGAAACCCGATTGATATTTCAATGTTTGTTCGCTTTTCGTCGGTGTCATTTTTTTTATTTTTTAGAAAGAAGATTTCCAAATATATTTTCCTGTCTTATCAATGTAGCCATCCTGCCCGGCGGTTCGAACATTTGCCAGTCCATTGTGAAACGGAAAAGCATACTGAAATTGCGTCTTTATTTTGTATGTTTCGAGTTTGGTTATAGCACCGCATTTTGTGTCAGAGCAGGCATGCGCTAACTTCGTGATACACTCTAC
>CADEFG010000792.1 GCA_902826505.1 uncultured Acidobacteriota bacterium | reverse complement strand
TTGATAAATCGATAAATGATAAATGTAAGATTTTGGCGCGAAATGGGCTGAGCGGCTCGCGCTTTTGAAATCCACGAAAACGAGCAAAGTTTTTTCCTCCTTTTTTGTCTTTGCCCGTTTTCGTGGATAATTTTTTTTGAGGAATGAAAGATGAATTGACCAAAAGCTCAAAACGCAACACCCAAAATCCGCAGATCATCGCGCTTTTGACCGATTTCGGCACGAAGGATTATTTTGTCGGCGCTCTCAAAGGCGCGATTTTGCGGGTCAACAAAACCGCGCAGATCATTGACATCACTCACGAGATCGCGCCGCAAAATATAAAATCTGCCGGTTTTACGCTGCGCGCCTGTTACAAAGATTTTCCCGCGAAAACGATTTTCGTCGCCGTCGTCGATCCCGGTGTCGGTTCAAAAAGACGCGCGATTCTGGTCGAAACCAAAGATTATTATTTCGTCGCGCCGGACAACGGTTTATTGAGTTTTATCTTTAGCGAAACAAAAGGTTTCCGCGTTTTTGAACTCACCAATAAAAAGTTTTTCGCCGAAAATGTTTCGGCGACCTTTCACGGGCGCGATCTGTTTGCGCCCGTCGCCGCGCATCTTTCAAATGGCATCGAGCCAACCGAATGCGGCAGGGAAATCAGCGATTTTGTTTTTTTTGAAGACAATAAGCCCCGCAAAATCAACAAAAGTGAGATCGAAGCCGAAATTATCGAGATCGATCGTTTCGGTAATTTGATCACGAACCTGCAAAGCGCAGATTTGCCCGCCCGGTTTGTTTTGGAAATCGGCGGCAAACCGATCGAAAAACTTCAGACCTATTTTGCCGAAGCCGAAAAGAGCGAGATCTTTATGATCTTCGGAAGCGCCGGATTTTTGGAAATCGTCGCATTCGAGGATTCGGCGGCAAATCTTCTGCGAGCCGAAATCGGTCGGAAAATAACCGTTAAATCTCGATAAAACTATAATTTCTCGTAACTTGTAACTTGTCAGACCATTTGATAAATTTAAACTGTTAAAAAATCCTATAATTACAAGGAAAGTTACACTATGAGTACAGCAACAGAATCAACCGCCGGATCTGCCGGTTTGAGAGGCGTCGTTGCCGCGCAGAGCGCGATCGGCGATGTCAACGGCGAACAAGGAATTTTAATTTATCAGGGTTACGACATTCACGATTTAGCCGAACATTCGACATTTGAAGAAGTCATTTTTCTGCTTTGGAACGGGCGTCTGCCGAAAACGGACGAGCTTGCCGATTTGAAAACGAAGATCAGCGAAAACTACGAAGCGCCGCCGGAGGTCATCGAATTGATGAAGCAGTTTCCGAAAGACGGCGATCCGATGGACGTTCTGCGCACCGCGGTTTCGATGCTCGATTTTTACGACGAAGGCGCGCACGAAACGAACCGCGAAGGCGCAATGATCGCCGCCATCAAACTGACCGCCCAGATCGGCACGCTCGTCGCCGCGTGGGAGCGAATCCGGACGGGAAAAGACATCGTTGCGCCCGACAAATCCTTAAGTATCGCCGAAAACTTTTTGTATATGTTTCACGGCAAAAAAGCGGACGCCGACGAAGCCCGCATGTTCGACATCGCCTTGATCTTACACGCCGATCACGAACTCAACGCTTCGACCTTTACGACGCGCGTCATCGCCGGAACCTTGGCGGACGTTTACGGCGCGGTGACGGGCGGCATCGCGGCGCTTTCGGGACCGCTCCACGGCGGCGCGAACACCAATGTCATGAAGATGCTCAAGGAGATCGGTTCGGAAGACAAGATCGACGAATGGCTCGACAACGCGCTCGCCGAAAAACGCAAGATCATGGGCATCGGTCACGCCGTCTATAAAACGGAAGACCCGCGCGCGACCTGGCTGCGAAAATTCTCGCAGACGATGGGCGAGAAAAAAGGCGATCTGAGCTGGTATAATATGTCGCAAAAGATCGAACAAGCGATGCTCGACAAGAAAGGAATGCATCCGAACGTCGATTTCTATTCGGCTTCGACCTATTATCTGATGGACATTCCGCTCGACCAATACACGCCGATCTTCGCCGTCTCGCGCATTTCCGGCTGGACGGGGCACATTCTCGAACAATATTCGAACAACAAACTGATCCGCCCGCGTGCCGAATACATCGGCGCCCGCGACCAGAAATATGTGCCGATCGAAGAAAGATAGCTCGAAAGGCAGACTGTTAATAAAAAAGGTGTGAAGCAAATGCTTCGCACCTTTTTTATTGCTGGTCGGTTTGAAAATAAATTCGTCCTGATTATTCAGAACTTTCGCCGTCACCAATCTGTTTATCAAAGCTTTGGAACGCGAGATGCATTAATTGAAACCGGGATGAACCTAAAATGAGTTAATTTGGACGAAATGTTCTTTTATGAGGCAAAATAGTCAGGCGGTCGATTTCCAGAAAGGGCATATCTCCTCATTTTATCTCAATTTTGAAACCATAAATTCAATTACCGGAAGGAGAGAATTGCTATGAATCAGAATCGCAAACAGTATTTGAAGCCAAGGATCAAGGTGACCGGA
>CADEFG010000791.1 GCA_902826505.1 uncultured Acidobacteriota bacterium | reverse complement strand
CATCCACCGCGGTATTGCCTTTTTTGATGGTCGTCGGTTTTTCGTCGCCTTCGGCATTCGGTTTGCTGGTCACGACCAGAATCAATTGTCCGGTTTTAACCGTGTCGCCCGGTTTGGGAAGCTGTTCCAAAACCGTGTTCGGCAGTTCTTCGCTGTAACGATCGGCGCGTTTTTTGATTCGCAAACCCATCGCTTCGAGTTCCTTTTCGCTTTCGGCGAAATTTTTTCCGACAATTTCGGGAACCGTCACTTCAGAACCTTGCAGCGAACGGTAAACGACAAAACCCATGCCGAATAAAAAAGCCGCCGCCAAAACCGCGACAATGATCAATTTTCCAAACGCCGAGCCGATTTTTTTTATAAAACTCACTTTTTTGTAAAACTCCCAAAATTAAAACGAAAGTCTAGCATTTTTTATTGAAACAAACGAGTGAAAAGACTACTGAAACCTTAACAGAAAATCAATTCTTTTCAAAAACGGCGATAAAAAATCCGTCGATTTTATCTCTTTGTGGAAAAGTTCGCGCATACCCCTGAGCGGTTAAAAATTTTTCCGGTAAATTCGGTTCGACCAAATAAAACCCTGAATTTTCGGTCAAAAATTTTTGGCAAACATCTTCGTTTTCTTCTTTTTCCAATGAACAGGTTGAATAAATCAGGCGTCCGCCGTGGTTGATTAGCTTTGATGCGTTTTTTAAGATTTTGAGTTGTTTGCTTGCTAACTCGGTAAAATCTTTTTCCTCCAAAAAATATCGAATTTCCGGATTATGCCGAATCGTGCCGGTTCCCGAACACGGCGCGTCGATCAAGACGACATCGAAACTTTGATCGGCAAAAGGCAGCGAATTTTCGGCATCGTATTGCAAAATATGGACAGATTCCGCGCCCTGTTTGTGACAATTTTTCTGCAAAATTTTGACGCGGTTCCAATACAGATCGCCCGCGACGATCAAATTCGAACGCGGAAATTCGGAATTTGCGATTTGCGTGGTTTTGCTTCCCGGCGCGGCGCAAACATCCAAAAACTTTTTATTTTCCTTGAGCTCGACCGCGTTTCCGACCAGTTGCGAACCTTCATCCTGAAAATAGATCTTTCCATTGGCGGCTAATTCGCGGAGATACTTTCTTTCGTTTTCAACACCTTCTTTTTGTAAAGCTAATTTGACGGCGGCGGTCGTTTTGGCGGTCAAACGATAAGCTAATTTCGGTGTTTCGTTGTTGGCTGCGGCTAATTTGGCGGTTTCCGCTTGCCCGAATTCGCCGATCCATTTTTCGATCAACCAGTTCGGATGCGAAGTTTCGACCGATATTTTTTCGACCGCGCCGGTAAAATCCAATTCGATCTTTTCGCGGGTCGATCTTCGCAAAACCGCGTTGACAAAACCCTTCGCCGATGTTTTTTTTGCCATTTGCGTCAAGTTGACGGCGTCGTTGATCGCCGCGTGCGGCGGAATTTTGTCGAGAAATTCCAACTGGTAAAGCGCGATCCGTAAAATGATTTTGACGGCGACATCAAGTTTTTTGCCATTTGTCAGTTTCGCGATCCGGCGGTCGAGATAAATTTGTTTTCGCAAAGTCCCGAGCGTCAATTCGTGGCACAATGCGCGGTCCTTCGGCTCCAACTTTTCTTCCGCGAGCGGCAAAAGGACGGACGAAAACGATTTTTCAGTTTCGATTTTGTAGAGGATTTCAAAAGCGGCGATGCGCGACGGTGATATTTTCATTTTTTCTGCGGCGGATTTACCGTCAACGGACGGCGGTCTTCGGTTTTTCCGCCCTGAAGGTTTTTATCAACCGCGATCCGGTCGTCAAAAACAAAACATTCGCCTTCCCAAAGCGATTCGTTTTCGGGCGTTTCTTCGAGATATTTCAAGATTCCGCCTTCGAGCTGAAAAATCTCTGCAAAACCCATTTCCTTCATAAAAGGCGCGAATTTTTCGCAGCGGATTCCGCCCGTGCAGAACATCGCGACGCGTTTATGCTTGTCGGGGTTTAAGTTTTCTTCAATAAATTTCGGCAGATCGCTGAATTTTTCGATCTTCGGATTGATCGCGCCTTTAAACGTTCCAAGTTCGACTTCGTAATCGTTGCGCGTGTCCAAAATTATCGTGTTTTCGTCCGAAATTATCTCGTTCCAATCCGCCGGTTTGGCATGTGTTCCGCGACCTTTTTCAATTTCGACTTTTTGGCGAAGCGAAACGATTTCGTTCTTGATTCTGACTTTAACTTTCAAAAAAGGACGTTCGGCGTGAAATGAAGATTTATAGACAAGTTTGGTTTCAAAAAGCTTTTCGAGAACTGCGATAAATTTTTCAATATCAGCGGGAAAACCCGAAACGGTCGAATTATAACCTTCTTCGGCAATAATGATCGTGCCTTTAACCGAAAGCTCATTCATCGCGTCGACCAGCGCAGCTTTAATTTCCGGCAGGTTTTCGAGCCGTTTGAATTCGTAAAATGTAATGATTTGATAATTTTCTTCGAACATTTCTAACCTAAAATTTCTCCAACTTGCATTTTGATCCCGTTCAAAAAATCGCGCGTCGTCATTCGC
>CADEFG010000790.1 GCA_902826505.1 uncultured Acidobacteriota bacterium | reverse complement strand
GCATACGGCAAACATCGGAACGCCGCAGAACTATTTCGGGATCGTCGAGGTTTCCAAAGTTGCATTTCCGCGTTTGACCGATCTTGATTCTCTGCCGGGCGATTCGCGCAATTCGATTCTCGAAGCGCTTCGAACATTTGCGATGCTTCCGCAGGGAACGATCTTTCGTCCTTTTGCGGCAGTCACCCGCGCCGAATTTGCGGCGACTTTTGTGCGTAGCGGAAGCGTTTTACAATTTGTCGCCGATTCGCCGATTTATACGGATGTGACGGACAATTACACCCGAAATGTCGTCGAAAGCGTTCAATCAAATCCGAACGGCAAATTGATCTACGACGCCCAAAACGGCAGCGCGTTTCGTCCGCGTAATTTAACGACCAAACTCGTCGCGGCAGTTGCCTTCGTCAAAGCCGCCGGTTTTGAAAATCTGGCTTCGAATACCGCTTTATCACCCAATCTATCTGATTATTACCAAATTCCCGGCGAATACCGCGGGTACGTCGCGGTCGCGATTCAAAAAGGATTTCTCAAACTCGATGGAAATTATTTCTCGCCGAATCGCGCATTGACGCGGCTCGAACTGGCGTCGGCGATCAACAAAATCAATCGATTATAAGTTTCGAAGTCCCGGCTTTTGGCGGCAAGTCCTTTTAATTGAGCAAAGCCCCGTAAAAGGCGGAACTCCAAACTTTCCTTTCTGCCGAAAAAAATCTAAAATTAACTTCGAGAAAAATCCTGCAAATTTATGTCGTATCAAGTTATCGCCCGCAAATGGCGACCGCAAACATTTGAAGAAGTAACGGGTCAGGAAGCGATCACGCAAACCTTGCGAAATGCCATTGAACACGACCGTCTGCATCACGCATATCTTTTTTCGGGCGCGCGCGGCGTCGGCAAAACAACGACCGCGCGGCTGCTCGCGAAAGCCTTAAATTGTCATAAAAGCGCTCAACCGACTCCGTCGCCATGTTCGTTTAACGACGAAAATGCCTGCCCTTCGTGCAAGGAAATCGCCGAAAGCCGTTCGATCGACGTTTTCGAGTTCGACGCCGCGTCGCACACCGGAGTTGACGACATCCGCGAAATAATTCTCGAAAGCATTAACATCGCGCCGGCTCGCGACCGTTACAAAATTTTTATCATTGACGAGGTTCATATGCTTTCAACCTCATCTTTTAACGCGCTGCTCAAAACGCTCGAAGAACCGCCGCCGAAGGTCGAATTCATCATGGCGACGACCGAACTGCACAAAGTTCCGATCACGATTCTCTCGCGCTGTCAGGAATTCGAATTTCGAACGATCGCCTTGCAAAAAATTTTCGGGCGCTTGAAGCTGATCGCCGAAACCGAAAAAATCAAGATCACCGACGAGGCTTTGCGCGAGATTGCGCGTTCGGGTGAAGGTTCGATGCGCGATGCCCAATCGAATTTCGATCAGGTGATCAGTTTTTCGGGCGAACGGATCGAAGTTCCCGATGTTGCCAATGCTTTGGGGTTGGCAAGCGCGGAAATGCTCGTCAGAATCGTCACCTCGATCGCCCATCACAAACCCGCCGAAGCCTTGAATGTCGTGGATGATTTGATCGCCCGCGGTCATGATCTGCGGGCATTTTGTCGCGATTTATTATCGTTTTTTCGCGATTTGCTGATCGCCAAGATCGCCGGCGAAAGCGAAAATCTTCTCGAAACCGCGATTCTCAGCGCCGAAGACCTGATCAAATACGCCAATCATTTTTCGGAATCCGATCTGATCCGTTTTTTCAACAGCTTGAGCGAAACCGAATCAAAACTGCGCGAAGCGACCGGCACGCGCTACGTACTCGAAATCGGGCTGGTCAAACTGATCGAAATGCGCCGCGTCGCACCGCTCGAAAAGATTCTGGAACGACTGGCAAAACTCGAAAACGCATTATCGAACGGGAATTTGCCGCCTGAAAACGTGATTCAAGCCGTCACGCCTTTGGAAAAAAAAACTTTGAAAGTTGATTTTCCGCTCGAAGAAGTTCCGTTTCCAACAAAGGAAGTTTCAAATTCCAAACCGCAAGTTCCAATTCACAATGATGAATCGGCAGAAGATTTGGCGGTCGCCGACGGTTTTTCCGCCGTCATAGTTGAAGAAACAAAACCCGAACCTGCCGCTGAATTTCAGATTGCAAATTTTTCATTTCCGATCAAAGAAGAATCGGAGATTATAAATTTCAATCAAGAAACCAAACCGGAAAGTCCTTCAAATTACGATCAGCTGATCGCCGACAACGCGCAAATTTCCAAATCCGAATTCGCCGGCTCCAAAACCTATGATTTTGTTGCTTCGATGCCGGTCAAACTGATGCCGATCTCGGCGGACGAACTCGAACATTTTACGGAAGACAAACTCGATACGGCTTACGAAAACAAACTGGCACTAAACGGCGACAATCTTTTTCCGATCCTGGGCGCCGCCCGGATCGTCGAAGAATTGCTCGGCGAAACTCAGTCAAACGGGTTTTCCACCTTTACCGAAAATTCGAATGGTTCTGCCGTCGCGGTTGCCCCGGCAAAGGCAAATCCAAATTTTGAA
>CADEFG010000789.1 GCA_902826505.1 uncultured Acidobacteriota bacterium | reverse complement strand
ACCGCCGCCAGTTCGATGGCGAGCGGCAAACCGTCGAGCCGCTGGCAAATATCGGCGATCACCGGGGCATTTTCCGCGTTCAGCGCAAAATTCGGGCGGGCGGTTTGCGCCCTGACCGCAAAAAGTTCGACCGCCGAGTAAGCGGAAACTTCTTCGGCGGATAAATTTGCGTTCGGCGGCGGCACGGCAAGCGGCGCAATGATCTTTTCCCGTTCGGATTTCAGGCGCAGAGGCGTGCGGCTCGTGACCAGAATTTTTAGATTTGACGCGGATTCAAGCAGTTCATCCAGCAGTGGTGCAGCGGAAAGCAGCTGCTCAAAATTATCCAGAACAATCAAAACAGCGCGTTCGCGCAGTGAATCTTTCAGTGCGCGGGGCAAAGATTTTTCGGAAGATTCCTTGACATCGAGCGCTTGGGCAATTGCGGTGATGACGAGGTCGGCACGACCCACCGCCGCCAGCTCGATAAAAAAAACATCGCCGCCCGATTCCGTCCGGTACTCGTCGGCGATCGTTTGGGCAAGTTTGGTTTTGCCGCTGCCGCCCGCGCCGGTCAGTGTGATCAAACATTTATTTTGCCGCCGCAGCCACTCTTTTATTTCGGCAATTTCGCCGGCGCGTCCGATGATTGCGTCGGGCGTTTCAAAATTATTCGAACTTTGTTTTTTGTCCGCTCCGCCGTCGGTTTCGACAATCTGACAATTGATGGTCCCACGGACTTCGGCGACAAATTTATAACCGGTTCCCGGTATGGTGACAATAAATTGATGTTCGCCTTTTTTTTCGCCGAAGATTTTGCGAAGCGCGGAAATATGAACCGTCAGATTGTTTTCCTCGACAAACTGATTTTCCCAAACCGTTTCGAGCAATTCTTCCTTGCTGCAAATCTGTCCACGATTTTTGACCAATATCGTCAGTAAATCGAACGCCTTCGGATTAAGCATCACCGTGTGACCATTTTTCAGAAGCCGCCGTAATGCCGTGTCCAGCTCAAAATCTGCAAAGGAAAATGTTTTTTCCGCTCGTTCGATCATTGACCTTAGGAAAATTTAAGAAAATTTAACCGCGATTTTAAGGATTTTTAGGATCCCGCCGCGCCAAACTGTTTTCACGCGGAATTAAACCGCCGCTGGTTGCCGGGAAATAAACCAATGATAACAGCAAAAACGAACGCGGAAAATAAGCACTAACGAGGAGCACAAATGAGCGAAACAAAAACAAGACGCACGGAAATCATGATCGAAACACACAGTTTGACGATTATCAAAATGAGTCAGAGAACGCCGACAAATTTTGTTTACTGCCGAAACTGCCAAATGAAAACAGCATTTTTCGGGGCATCGGCGGCGACTTTGATTTTTCGGGTGACGACGGCGGAAATCGAACGGCTTTTACAAACCGGTCAAATTCATACGAACGAGGGTTCTGCCCTGTGCGGCAATTCGCTTGCCGAATATTTCAAAAACGAAGTGCGTTTCGTTCAGGACTAAAGACAGCAGAAAACAAAAACAAACGATTTATAAGGAGAAAAAAATAATGGCAAACAGTAAGTGGCAATTTCAAAGCAATTACAGTCCCGGAAATTATGACTCGGGAATCGGTTTGCAATCGGACGGAATGCTGCCGGTCGCCACCAGCTACACCATCGGGCGCTATTGGTCTGACGGCAGACTCAATGCGTGGTATCCGTCCGGCGATTATCAAATATCGGGTTTTGCGGTTCAGAAAGACAAAAAAGCGGTGGTCTTAGCCAATGTCTGGAATCAGGAGCTTGGCGGCTACAAGGGTTACAAACTGACGCGTTATCTGGCGGATTAACTGAAATCTATTAAGAAAAATAACGAGGATCAAAGATTTGTTTAGAAGTTCGGTTTTTAGGCGGTTTTTCCGTCTGACCGGCGCAATCTGAGATGAGCTGTCTGATTTTCAGGCAATTTGGTTTCGGAAGGAGAGAAAAAATTATGAAAAGAGTTTTGACGATTATTTTAGCGATTACGGCATTGATGCTAATTTCGGTTTCCGCGTGGTTGATCACGCCGTCAGCGATTGCTGGCGCGAAAGAAAGCAGTAGTAGTAGTAGCCCAGAAAAATTTAGCGAATCATTAAACGCAGCCGTTCAGACCAGATCAAATAAATGCATCAAATCGCAATCCGCGCCTGAAAGCGTCACAACCGGCGCGCTCGATTGCGATAAAGTGATTTTTTCATCAATCCGTCCGGGGCTTGAAAATCACGACATATTTTTGATGAATCCGGACGGCTCGGAGAAAAGAAGCTTGCTGCCGTCGAATCTTGATGGAACAGATCCGATCGTCAGTCCCGACGGCACGAAGATACTCTTTTTCCACGAAATCGGTCCGGTCGGCGGCGGTTACACCGGATTAGGCAATCTTTATATTATGGACACGGACGGAAGCAATTTGGTTCAATTGACCGGTTCCGATATTTATGTTGCTAGTCCAATGAGTTTCAGCCCTGACGGGTCAAAGGTTCTTTTTACCCGATCTGACCCCGGAATTTCTCGTAGCATTTACACCATCAACATTGACGGGTCCGGATTGAC
>CADEFG010000788.1 GCA_902826505.1 uncultured Acidobacteriota bacterium | reverse complement strand
GAAAGTTTATGTCAAGGGAAATCAGCTGGTTCATAAAGGCGATTTGTTGGTCGAACTGAACGCGCAGGATTTTGAGGTGCGGCTCGAACAGGCAAAAGCCCAGCTGCGGACGGCGCAGGCGCAAAAAAATCAATCGCAGGCGAGCGTCGAGCTGACGCGAAAAACGACCGAAGCGAGTCAAACGCAGGCGCGTTCGAATGTCCGGACGGCGGAGACCAATGTCGAGCAAACAAAAGTTGCCTCGGACGCCAAACAATCGCAAATCAGACAAGCCCAAACGGCGGTGAAAACCGCGCAGGCAAATCTCGCCCAAACGCGAACGCAGATTCCGCAAGCGCAGGCAAATCTCGATCTGGCGCAGAAGGAATACGACCGCCGGCAGGCGCTTTTCAATAATGGCGATATTTCCCGCCAATCGCTCGATCAGGCGACGACCACGCTGCAAACCGCGCAAGCCCAGCTCGACGCGGCGCGCAAACAGGTTGATGCGGCGCAGGCGCGCGTCGGCGAAGCGCAGGCAAATGTCGTGACGGCGCAGGATAATTATCGGCAATCCTTGGCGCAAGTCGATCTGACGCGCTCGCAGGTCAACGAATCGAGCGGCAGATTGCAGGATGCCGAAGCCGCGCCCGAACGGATCGCCGTCAGCGAATCGCAGGTTGACACGAGCGCCGCGAGCATCGAACAAGCCCAAGCCGCCGTGCATCAAGCCGAACTCGAACTTTCCTACACAAAAATTTACGCGCCCGAAGACGGCTTCGTGACGCGCAAAACGGTCGAAGAAGGGCAGCTCGTCCAGTCGGGCGCGGCTTTAATGGCGCTTTCGCTGTCGGACGATATTTGGGTGGTCGCCAATTTCAAGGAAACGCAGCTCGAACTGATGCGGGTCGGTCAGCCTGTCGATATTGAGGTTGACGCGTATCCGAGCGAAACTTTTCACGGCAAGATCGAAAGTTTTCAGGTCGGAACAGGATCGCGCTTTTCGGTTCTGCCGGCAGAAAATGCGACAGGCAATTATGTTAAAGTCGTCCAGCGAATTCCGATCAAAATAGTTTTCGACGAAAAACCCGACAAGGTTCACCTGCTCGCGCCGGGAATGTCCGTCGAGCCGAGCGTGAAGGTCAGATAAATAATTTTCAGAGGGAAAAAAGTTCAATCTGTGAAAGGTTTATCGAACTTTGACCCGGCAAAAAAGAACAAGGCGGTTTAAAGGTTGAGCAGTCAGAACGAGCCGGAAAAATCAGTTGAAAATATCGAAGCCGTCGCCGCGCCGGAGGTTTGGAAACCGAGCTTCAACCCGTGGCTGATCGCGATTTCGGTGATGCTCGCGACCGTCATGGAAGTGCTCGACACTTCGGTCGCGAACGTCGCGCTGCCGCATATTTCGGGCAATCTTTCGGCGACGACCGAAGAAGCGACGTGGGTTTTAACGAGTTATTTGATCTCGAACGCGATCATTCTGCCGGCGACCAGCTGGATCAGCACATTTATCGGGCGCAAACGGTTTCTGATCATCTGCATCGTGATTTTTACGGGTGCGTCGGCGTTGTGCGGCGCGGCTCCGAACCTCGGAGTTTTGATCGTTGCGAGAATTTTGCAGGGCATCGGCGGCGGCGCGCTGCAGCCGATCGCGCAATCGATTCTGCTCGAAAGTTTTCCGCCCGAAAAACGCGGTTCGGCGATGGCGCTTTACGGAATGGGCGTTGTCGTCGCACCGATCATCGGTCCGACGCTCGGCGGCTGGATCACGGATAACTATTCGTGGCGCTGGATTTTTTACATCAATCTACCGGTCGGTGCATTGGCGGCGTTTATGGCGAATTCGTTTGTCGAAGACCCGCCGTATATCAAAAATCAAAAGCCCGGACGCATTGATTATATGGGTTTCGGTTTGATGGCTTTGGGTTTATCGGCGCTTGAACTGACGCTCGATCTCGGACAGCAGCGCGATTGGTTTTCATCGCCCGTGATCGTTTTTACGTCCATCATGGCTGGACTTTCGTTATTGTCGTTTATCGCGTGGGAGCTTTATACACCCGAACCGATCGTCAATCTGCGCGTTTTTCTGAACCGGAATTTTGCGGTTGGCACGCTTCTGATCGCGTCGGTCGGCGTCACGCTTTACGGATCGACGGCGCTTTTGCCGTTATTTTTACAGACATTGCTCGGTTATCCGGCGGTCGAAAGCGGAATGGCGGTCAGCCCGCGCGGCATCGGTTCGATCCTTTCGATGATGATCGTCGGGCGTCTGATCGGCAAGATCGACAGTCGTTATCTGATCATGTTCGGCTTTGCGCTGCTCGGATATTCGACGTATCTGTTCACGGGAATCAATCTTTATATCGCACAAAGCAATGTCGTGATCCCGATGCTGATCAGCGGGTTTGCGATGGGGTTTGTCTTTGTTCCGCTGACGACGCTAACGATGGGCACGCTTTCCAATGCGGAGATCGGCAACGCTTCGGGAATTTACAATTTGATGCGCAACACGGGCGGAAGTCTCGGGATCGCGGCGATGACGACGTTTCTGGCGCGTGGCGTACAGGTTCATCAAGCGGCGCTT
>CADEFG010000787.1 GCA_902826505.1 uncultured Acidobacteriota bacterium | reverse complement strand
GTAATTTCAGTATTGGCAGCGTAAGATTTCTCTGGCGAAAAAGTCCTTTGTCTTTGATGAGGTATCGCTTGGAAATTTATTTGGCGGCGATTTGGTTTTCATTAGCGGGCAATATGACGAGGGAAACACACATATTCGAGTTCGGCGAATTTACGCTCGATACGCGTGAAAAATCGCTCGTCTGCGCCGGCAAGCCGCTTGCCGTTACGCCAAAAGCCTTTGAATTGCTCGTCGCGCTGATTGAAAATCACGGTCATCTGGTCGAAAAGGACGAATTGATGCGACAGGTCTGGGCGGATTGTTTTGTCGAGGAAGGCAATCTCGCCTACACGATTCGGCTGCTGCGAAAAATTCTTGACGACGCGGCGCAAAACCCGCGCTTTATCGAAACCGTCCCGCGTCGCGGTTATCGCTTCGTCGCCGAAGTGCGAAGCGTCGAACAGGACGCGGCAAGGCAAGACGTCGGGACGATGCGCCGGAGGGACGATGAAAAAAATAACAACTTGTCGGACCGCCCTTTGTCGCGTCGTTCCTCCGTCGCATCAGCGCCTCGACCCTTTGTCCTCTATCTTCTGCCCGCCGCAATTCTGCTTATCGCCGTCGTCGCATTCGGCGGCTGGTATGTGCGAAGCAATCGGGCGGCGGCGATTGACGCGCCCGTCTTAAACGCGCCGTTTAGTTCCGAAAAACTCTCAACCGACGGTAAAGTTTATCACGCCGTCGTTTCGCCGGACGGAAAAAACGTCGTTTATACAAACGGCTTCAAAGCCAAACAGAGCGTTTGGCTGCGACAGCTTGAAACGGCGAACAACGTCGAGATAATTCCGCCGTCCGACGTTTTTTATTACGGGCTGGCATTTTCGCCCGACGGCAATTTTGTGTATTTTGCGCGCCGAACAAAATTGGTCGAAGGGCAAGCCGACATTTTCCGCGTTTCGATTTTCGGAGGCGTTCCACAAAAAATCGTCAGTGAGGCGCAAGGCTGGATTAGTGTTGCGCCCGACGGCGGACGGATTTCCTTCGTTCGCTGCTATTACCGCGAAGATGAAATTTGTTCGTTGTGGATTGCCGACGCATTAGACGGGAAAAATGAAAGAAAACTTCTCGCGCGCCCGTTTCGCATCGGCGACCACGAATTTTCGCCGGACGGGAAAACGATTGCCTTTGCCGCCGGGCAATCGAATTCCGGCGCGAACGAATTCGGCTTGTTTGAAATTGACCTTGAAAGCGGCGCGGAGCGCGTCTTGACAGCGGAAAAATTTTTCAACGTGAGAGGTCTGGCGTGGCTGCCGAACCAGCGCGGCTGGCTCGTGACGGCATCGAGATTTCCCGACAAAACTTTTCGCATCTGGCAAATCGCCGCCGCGACGGGCGCCGCCGCACCTTTGACCAAAGATTGGGAAACCTACGCGAATTTGAGTTTGAACAGCGACGCGGACGTTTTAATTTCGACCGAGGTCAAAGAGGAATTTCACTTGCAGCTTTTCAGCGCGGAAGATGCCGCGCCGCGCGTTGTCGCGAAAGCCATGACCGTCGCATTCACGCCGAACGGCAAAATTATTTTTTCATCCGCGATGACCGGCAACAGCGAGATTTGGAGCATCCAAAAGGACGGCGGCGAGCAGCGCCAGCTGACGAACAACGCGGCTGACGATTTGGCGGCGGCGGTTTCGCCCGACAACCGTTCGATATTTTTCGCCTCGAATCGCACGGGCGCATTGCACGTTTGGCGAATGAACGCCGACGGCAGCAGCCAGACGCAAATCACCCGCGACGAGGGCGGTTTTCCGCTTTTCGTATCGCCCGACGGCAAATGGCTTTATTATAATTCGGCGCGGCGAAAAACCCTGCGGCGCGTTGCGACCGAAGGCGGCGCGGAGCAGGAAATTTTAGACCGCGCAAATCCTCATTACGCCGTTTCGCCCGACGGTTTATCCGTCGCTTATCCCGAAGAAAAGGACTCGGAAACAATTTTAAAAATCATCTCGCTCGCCGACGTTTCAATAATCAAAACCTTCAAAACCGCTGCCGGAAAAAACCGTGTGAATCATCTTGCGTGGTCACCGGACGGAAAATCTCTGGCGTATATTACAGCCGACACCGAATTTGAAAATAATCGTTTGTGGCAACAGCCGCTCGGCGGCGAACCGGCGCGGCAAATCGCCGATTTGGGCGACGAGGAAATTCACGCCGTTTCTGCGCTTGCGCTCGCGCCGGACGGAAAACATTTCGCCGTCGCGCAAGGCGGCTGGCGACACGACGCGGTGCTGCTGCGGGGTTTGAAATAATTCCCCCGCCATCGGAAATCGAATTTTGAAGTAACGAACAACCGAGTGTCTAAATACCAGTCAAATTAAAACCAATCAACGGACAAAACGTCATCGTTTTCGGCGCGTCGAACTCGATTTTGCAGCGCGTGCGCCGCGCGAGTCGCCGCCTGAAGGGTCAGTTCCCACAAACGGATTAGGACTTACGCAGTTGGCAGAAGCAGATACTGAGGATTCGCCAAATAGGCTCTGGCGGCATAGCGAATAATACTGGTTTTCGCGGCTTGCCACAAAAAG
>CADEFG010000786.1 GCA_902826505.1 uncultured Acidobacteriota bacterium | reverse complement strand
TCTGCGCATTGATCGGATCTGTTTGATCGGTCGCACTGTTGCTGCGTCTGTTAGCATTAATCAAGTATCTATTGGGGATCGCATTGATATTTCTAACGATCTCAATGTTATAACCATAGTTACCGACATAGGTCAGTTCCGCGACAAAACCCCAGCCGAGTTCGCGTTGAACACCGATTTGAAAACGCGCCTGTTTGGAAACCGACGGATTTTGGTTAAAAAATGAAATGCCCGTCCCGAGACTCGTTTGTTTTCCCTTCGCATTACCGATCGGCTCAATAATGTTGATACTCGTCGGGAAAGATAAAATCGGCTGCGGGATTTCTGCCCCGCTCGGCAGTAATGTTTTTGCCAGCGTCGTGGTTTGCGTATAGCCGGGCTGAATAACGTCGCCGCGACGCTCGCCAAGGAAACCGGCAAACAATCCAAAGCCGGCGCGAAGAACGGTTTTACTGTTTATCTGATAAGCGACACCGAATCGTGGCAGAAACGTATTTTTCGGCGTTTTATACAAACCGGCGCCGGTGTCTTTGCCCGCAAATAATAATCCGCCTTTGGTTGTAAATGAATTTGCATCAACGCCGGTAATCGGAGTAGCCGCTAAAATCGCCCTAACGGTTGCTTCAAACGGTTGGGTATATCCCAAATCAAAACCGGAAACGCTCTTGTTCTGTTTCTCAACTAAAGGTGTTTCGACTTCATAGCGCAACCCCAGATTAAAAGTAAGTTTTTGATTAAATTTCCAGTCGTCCTGCACGAAAAAGCCATAAGTCTTTGAATATTCGGAATAATCTGCGCGGCGGACTATTTCCTGAGTTGACGGGTAGCCAAGCAGAAAAGCCGCCAAACCTTGCAATCCATTAACGTCTGCGGTGTTTGTATTCTGGCTTTGACGCGTATAAACATTATCGAAAGTGAAATTTCCGGTCTGGTCATTACTGGAAAAACTGTCATTTTCAATATAAATTCTCAATTCCCCACCGAATTTAATTGAGTGAGTGTCAACTATTTTGTTAAGAATGGCGGAATAAGAATGGGTGTCAACCGGTCTGAATTCGTTTGACATACCGTTGCCCAGCAAACCACCGGAAAAATTGAAACGCGGAAAACGGCGAAGACCTTCGCCGACCTTATTATTGTAAGTTGCGCCGGCGCCCGCGCCCCAAAGCTGGGTCAGATCAAACCCTTGTGCGTCGGGCTCTTGATCTTGTCCGCGAATAAAGCGGTTGTATCCATATCGGATGTTCAGGAAAGTAGTTGAATTAAACGTATGAACATCGTCAATGACACCTTGCCGTGCTTTGAACAAGAAGTTTACGCCGGTATAAGCCGTGCCCGTATAGTCATTATAGATACTTACTCGGTCATAATAACTTCCGCGCACGAAAAGATGGTTCTTATCGGTAATATTCTGATCAATGCGAAATGTGTAATTATCGTAGGGTTTTGTCACTTCCGCCAAAGTTGAGTCGGCAATATTGTTTATCAGACCGGGTTGTTTGGGTTTTGCAAAATATGTCAGAACGGCTCTCGCGACCGGACTAATGCGGTCTGCCGGAATAATGTTACCCGCAAAAGGAGTTCCGACAAAATTGGTTCCCGAAGCAACGCGCGTTAATGGGTCATAAATACAAATCGTCGTGGTCGTTTGGACACAGCCGGAGGTTGGCAAATAGGCGGAGAAATCACCATTTGCTAACGCGGCGGTTGGAACAAAAGAACCGGCGGCAGCATCAAAACGGGGACGTGAATCCCTGATCCCTTCATAACCAAACAAGAAGAAAGTTTTGTCTTTTCCGTTATAAAGCCACGGGATTCGAACCGGACCGCTGATATAACCACCGAAACGATCCGACTTAGATTCGGGACGCGGGGTTCTTCTGGCATTTCCAAAAAAGTCGTTTGCCGCCCAGCTTCCCGGCTCCGCAAAATAATATGCCGAACCTCTCAACTTATTAGTTCCCGATTTAATACTGATGCTCGTGACACCGCCTTCGGTATTGCCGAACTGGGCGTCAAAGGTCGCTGTTTGGACTTTAAATTCCTGGACAATATCCGACGGCGGCACATACGTCGCAATAACTTCG
Organism: uncultured Acidobacteriota bacterium; assembly: GCA_902826505.1. Lineage (GTDB taxonomy): Bacteria > Acidobacteriota > Blastocatellia > Pyrinomonadales > Pyrinomonadaceae > JAFDVJ01. The sequence goes on along the minus strand of CADEFG010000786.1, from coordinate 478 downwards.
TTGGCATTTGCAGTTGCCGTGCTTGGCGCACCGTCAATCGTCAAATCGCTTCGATTACCGCGTGTCCCGTCAATGGCAAACCCGATAATATGGGTCGGCTCAAATGGACGATCGAGCCGGGCGCTTCCCGTATAAGTTACACCATTAGAAAGACCGATCAGCGTATAAGGATCGCCGTGCACCAGCGGAAGTTCTTCAATTCGTCTTTGATCAACGGTTTGTCCGAGCGATGCCGTTGAGGTTTCGAGTGCCGGAGTTTCGGTCGTCACGGTCACCGTTTCCTGATTACCGCCAATTTCAAGCGCAAAATCAAGATTTAAGGTCTGGTTTATCTGCAAAGAGACATTTTCTCGTAAAGTTCGCTTAAAACCATTGGCTTCAACCGTAATTTGATAAGTTGAGGGAATAACGTAATTGGCTTGGTAAAAACCATCGTCATTTGTTGTTAAATTTGTGGTTGTGCCGCGGGCTGTATCAA
>CADEFG010000785.1 GCA_902826505.1 uncultured Acidobacteriota bacterium | reverse complement strand
AAAAACGGGAAACTCGTCAAAAAGCAGGGCTACGGTTTGGCGAATGTCGAGCTCGATGTTCCCGTGACGGCTGAATCGGTCTTCGAGATCGGTTCGGTGACCAAGCAGATGACCGGCGCGGGCGTGATGCTTTTGGTCGAAGACGGCAAAGTAAACCTTGACGAAAAGATCTCGAAATATCTGCCCGCGACGCCCGAAGCATGGAAAAACGTGTCGGTCAGAAATCTGCTGACGCATACTTCCGGCATCAAAAGCTACACGGCGATCGGCGCCGGTTTCGAACTCTCGAAACATCTTTCGCGCGACGAATTTATCAAGGCTTTAGCCGCCTATCCGCTCGATTTTGAAACCGGTTCGCGTTATTCCTACAGCAATTCGGGCTATAATCTGTTAGGTTTTATCATCGAAGCCGCGTCGGGCAAAACCTACTGGGATTTTATGCGCGAACGGATTTTCAACCCGCTCGGAATGACGCGCACCTTTGACCGCGACCCGAAATTTATCGTCAAAAACCGGGCGACGGGTTACGAGCTTGAAAACAATGCGCTGATCGGGCGCGATTATGATCTGACCGACATTTTTTCGGCGGGCGCGATCATTTCGACGGTCGGCGATCTCGCAAAATGGGACGCGGCGTGGCGTGGCGACGCGCTGCTCAAAAAGGAAAGCAAACAGCAGGCTTGGACACCGTTTATCTTAAATGACGGCAAGCCTTACCCGTACGGTTTCGGTTGGAGCGTGACGGATTTTCGCGGTCACAAACTGATCGGTCACAGCGGTTCGACCGCCGGTTTTTCGGCGCAGATCCTGCGTTTCGCGGACGACGATTTGAGCGTTATCGTCCTGATAAATTTAGGTACGGGCACGCACGCCGGAACGATCGCGCGCGGCATCGCGAAAATTTACATTCCGTCGATTTCGCTCAAAGCGATGAAGCCGCAAACCGATTCGGACGCCAGCCGTGCGCAGATGTTCTCAACCGCTTTGCGCGAACGGTTGGAAAACAAATTCAGCCCGCAACGTCTCACCGATGATTTAATAAAATCGCTCGCTTCCGACCGCGCCAGAACCAACAATCAGCGAATCGCTTCGTTCGGTGCGGTTAAAAATCTGACATTTGTCGGCGCGGAAACTTCGGGCGCCGCTAAAATCTTTCGTTACAAAGCCGAAACCGCGAAACGCCTGTTTCTATGGCGTTTCGCGGTCAATGCGGAAGGCAAGATTTCGGAAATGACGCTCGAAGACGAAGAATAAGCAAAAATTTATCAATTTTTTTGCCAGACGACCCGTTTGTCCAATTCTTTAAATGCGTTAAGATCGCGGGGCAACACATTCGCTCGACCGAGATCAATAAATAAAGAAATCTGCATCGAACCATTATTAGAGCCAGCCGAAAGCGAGCAATTGCTGTGGGTAATCAGCTGCGTTCCCCATTCTAAAAAATCAGGATTTCCGGCAACGGCTTTGAGCAATGTTTCAAATTGTTCGGCGGTGATCTTTGATTTCCATGCGGATTTTTCTTCCGTTTCAGATTCTTTGACATTTTTGTTCGCGCGTTTGATGACGAGCGTCTTGACGGCTTCGCCGTTGCGCTTGAAAGTCAAATTTGTCCGGCACGGCGAATACGACTGAGAAACGCTATCGTCCGCTTTCGGCGATCGGTTGGAGATTTTTCCGCACTCGGAATTGGCGTCATAAAATCCGGTATAAACCGTGTTAACGGAGAGCGAATTGACGTCGGATAACCTGGTTTTCTGCGTCGGCATTTTCTCGATCTCCGGTGCTTTTTCAAGCGGTGTCGGCATCGGTTGTTCATCTTCAAACGGTTTTTCGGCGACTCGAACAGGTTTATAAAAGAAAAAGAAAAAAACCAGACAAACTATCAAAGCCGCCGCCGCCCCCGCCGCCGTCGATAAAAGTATCGTGATAATGTTTTTTTGATTCATCGTGTTTTTATAAGCCCGCTATTTTTACTAGAAGCCATCTCAAAAACACTTTTGCCGCTTTGCAGCTTGGCGACTTTGCGGGAAACTTCTTTTTCTCCCGCAAAGTCGCCAAGAAAACGCAGAGGCTTTCGTCCGACTAATTAATTTTGAGATGGCTTGTATTTCCATAACGCTTCAAATTATACATTTTGCGGTTCGAGATAAACTAAAAAACCGTGCAAAGAATGATTCTTTACACGGTTTTTTAAGATATTGCCGTAAAACGCCGGCTATTTTGTTTCGTTTCTTTCGCCAGCGGAAATCTTTAGAATAAATTTCTTCAGTTTGCCTTCGTTAAACTCGTATTGCGCGGAATAATTGAATTTCAGCGTTTTGCCGTTTTCGTCCGCGATCTCGGTATTCGGCAAATCGTAGATCAGCGATTCCAGCTCGCCGGTTTTCAGATGCTCGGTCGGTTTGCCCATTTTTTTGATGACGGTTTTCGGTCCCGTCATATCTTTCCCGTCAATATTCGGAATGCCCGTAATCATCGAAGCGGTCGATTGTTTATAACCGATAAAAATATTATTTTCGGTCTTAAAATAAGCGATTTTTTCGGCTTGAAAATGCGGTGCCTGATA
>CADEFG010000784.1 GCA_902826505.1 uncultured Acidobacteriota bacterium | reverse complement strand
CGGTTTGGTCGGTGAATCCGGCTGCGGTAAATCGATCTCCGCGCTTTCGGTGATGCGTTTGATCGCGCCGCCCGGACGCATTGCCGGCGGTTCGATCAAGTTTAAGGGCGAAGAACTGACGACCGCCAAAAACGAACGAATGCGCGAGATTCGGGGCGACGATATTTCGATGATCTTTCAGGATCCGATGACCAGCTTAAATCCGGTTTACACGGTCGGCGAGCAAATTGCCGAAGCTTTGCGGTTGCACCGGAATATGAATAAAGCGGAGGCTTGGAAAGCCGCCATCCAAGCGATGCAGGAGGTTTCTATTCCCGATCCGAGCCGCCGGGTCAACGATTATCCGCACCAGCTTTCGGGCGGAATGCGCCAACGCGTGATGATCGCGATGGCTTTGGCTTGTAATCCCGAATTACTGATCGCCGATGAACCGACGACCGCCCTGGATGTGACGATCCAGGCGCAGATACTGGAATTATTAAACGAACTGAGGACGACGCGAAAACTCGCGGTTCTGCTCATCACGCATGATTTAGGCGTGGTCGCCGAAGTTGCCGACCGCGTGTGCGTCATGTACACCGGCAAGATCGTCGAAGAATCAAGCGTTGACGAACTTTTTGAAAAGCCGAAACATCCATATACGCAGGGTTTGTTAAAAAGCGTCCCGAAACTTTCGGCGCATCACATCGAAAAAGTCTCGCGTCTGCAAACGATCGAAGGCACCGTGCCGAGTCCGACAAATCTGCCCGAGGGTTGTCATTTTGCGCCGCGCTGCGAGTTTCGGATGGATATTTGCACAAAGGGCACGATTCCGCTTTACGAATTGGCGAACGAAGTCAAAGTCCGCTGCGTTTTGTATGATGAAAAACGAAAATTTGAAATTGGTAGGCAAAAAGCTTTATCTGCGGTCTCCGAAAATTGAAGATTTGGATGAATATTTGCAAATGAGCAAAGAAAGCGAAAAATTTCATCGCGGTTTGATCAAGATGTCGAGAACCCGCGAAGAATTTGAAGCCTTTTTAGAACGTGCGCAAAAACCGGAGAACGCGTGTTTTTTGATTATCCGCAAAACGGACGAGGCGATTGCCGGGATGATCAATCTTTCGCAGATCTTTTACGGACCTTTTTGCAATGCCTATCTTGGTTATGGCTTGGGCGCCCGATTTACGGGCGCAGGATTGATGACCGAAGCGATCGAATTAATTTTAAAGTTCGCGTTCAAAGATTTGAAACTGCACCGCGTCGAAGCCAATGTGCAGCCCGAAAATCTGCCGTCGATCGCGGTTTTGAAACGCAACGGTTTTACAAAGGAAGGCTTTTCGCGCAAATATTTAAAAGTCGGCGGACGTTGGCGCGATCACGTGCGTTTTGCGATAATCCGCGAAGACTGGAAGAAAATCTAATCAATGACAGCGACTCAAACACAGAAAACAGAACTTGTAAAAGTAAAAAATCTCGTCAAACATTTCGCGGTCGAAAATTCGGACGATCTGGTGCGGGCGGTTGATGATGTTTCATTTGATATTTTGGCAGGCGAAACGCTCGGCTTGGTCGGCGAGTCGGGCTGCGGAAAATCGACCGTCGGGCGTTGTCTTTTGCGGCTTTACGAACCGACGAGCGGGGAAGTTTTGTTTGAAGGACAATCGATAACCGGGTTGCCGAACAATGAAATGCAAAAATTACGGCGCGAAATGCAGATCATTTTTCAAGACCCGTATGCCAGTTTGAATCCGCGTCTTTCGATTCTTTCAACCATTTCCGAACCGCTTAAAATTCACGGCATCGGCAATAAAAAAGAACAAAAAGAGCGCGTCGCCGATCTTTTGTCAAAAGTCGGGCTCGACCCGAATTATATGGTCCGTTATCCGCACGAATTTTCGGGCGGGCAGCGCCAGCGGATCGGAATTGCGCGGGCGTTAGCCTTAAATCCGAAACTGATCATCTGCGACGAACCGGTTTCGGCTTTGGATGTTTCCGTCCAAGCGCAGGTCGTCAATCTTTTACAGGATTTACAGGCGGAATTCGGTTTGACTTATCTTTTTATCTCGCACGGTTTGGCGGTCGTCGAACATATTTCGCAGCGTGTGGCGGTGATGTATCTCGGAAAAATCGTCGAGATCGCCGAAGCCAAAGAACTCTATGAGCTCCCGCTTCATCCCTACACAAAGGCGTTACTGTCGGCAATCCCGATTCCCGACCCGAAAAAAAAGCGTGAGCGAATCGTTTTACAGGGCGATGTGCCGACCCCGATCAATCCGCCGTCCGGTTGTCGTTTTCGCACCCGTTGCCCGATCGCGATTCCGCAGTGCGCCGAAAAAGATCCCGAATTGCGGGAAATTACAAAAGATCATTTCGCGGCATGCATCCGCGTTGACGGTTACGAGACCGCGCCGATAGTGAATTAGTTGAAACGTATGAATCTAAAATTGCGTATTGAAAACTGTAATTCCAACTTAAAACAGCGGTTTGCGGGTAATTATAGTGCGAGACATAACTTATTAGAATATCTTTGGCGAACAAGGGCAGAAGCCTGCGCGTCAGCAAGGGTGCAAAAAACATTCAATTCTA
>CADEFG010000783.1 GCA_902826505.1 uncultured Acidobacteriota bacterium | reverse complement strand
CCTGGAACTTGCTCGGTAAATGGTCATACATGACGTTGAGCCGCGACCAGAATTCCTCCTCGGCGTCAGGATCGTGCGGCACCAGCCGGATATTCCGACCGGAAAACAAAATCGCTTTGGCGAACTTTAACGCCAGCTCGTAGGTCGAAATCCCTTGCTGGCGAGCTTTCAGAATGATGTTCCGTTTTGTCCGGCGAAAGTGATAATCGTTCTGGACATCATTGAGCTTGAGCGGAATGATCTCGTTGTCGTTATGCTTCGACCGGATGCGAATAAAATTTTCAATGAACAATTTCTGAACCTTTCTGTCAGACCAGTTATCGCGCCACCACTTCATCGGCGCGAGATGAATATCGAATCCTCCGAACTCTTCCGATAAGGCATCCGCCGCGTGGTCAACCGCCGCCGACATCCGCGCTTTCAACTCTTCACTGCTCGATGCCGTTCTTGCCATAATGCGCCGCCGCCATTTCAATGAACTCGTCCTTCCGGCGGTAGAAAAGTTTTGCCAAGTCCGTGTCGATGTCCTTTGCCCAAAGCACCATTCGCTCGAAGGATTCAACAAAGGTTTCAAAGTTTCCGCTCGTCAGGTCGAGTTTGCTTCGCAGTTCGATCTGCTGATCGGTCAGCTTGATAAAAAGCGAAACTGCTTTTTCGTCGCCCTGCAAAGCCTTTTCCTGATAAATATCAGCCAGTGCGACAACTGCCTGATACCGCCGCTCGTCGGCGTTCTGCACCGACGCGATCTGACTCTGCTGGTGCAGTTCCAGCGATTTTTCAAAACCGAACTTCGTGATCCATCCGTGCCGCGCCTCGCTCCCTTTTCCCCGGTCATTCAGCAGCCGCCTCGTCCAGCCTGGATACTGCTTTTGCATTCCCTTTTCGATCTGCGCCGGATTGCCGCCGAATTCGCAGTAAAGTTTGCGGCACAGCTCTTTCGCTTCGGATGGATATTCTCTCGGTGGCATCGTTTTCAATTTTCGCGGCGTGAGAGTCGGCTTGCTGTGATCTAGCACCATTCGCTTTCACCATCTCGCACCGCGTTTGCCGCTCCAGCCCAGAGGACGGCAAACTTTATTTCTTTTCATCGTCCGCCTGCATCGCTTTTTCGTAGCGTTCGGGCAGCGTATCTTTGAAATTCCCCATTTCAATTTCGACCCCTGCCATCATTTCTTCGTAGCTTTTCATCTTGATCTCAGGAAACGGCACATTGTTTTTGGCCATTTCGATATGACAAACGTGAATGTATTGATGAAGGTGATTGACCTCGTTGGCAAAAGCGTGTTTACTGAGCCGGGCTTCATACGTTTCGCGGCTTTTCTTTGAAAATTCGCTCATCCAAAAATCAACCTCGTGTTTGGCTTGTCCTTTCAAAATGTTGATTTCTTTTTCGTGAAGCTGGATCAACTGACCGATCAGTCCTTTGCGTTCCTCAAGAGTGACTTGCTGAAGCGTTTCCGAATAGGTCAGGTGTTGTTTATCCTGTTCGCTTTCACGGGCGGCTTTGAGCTTTCGTTTTTCGTTCCAATTATTGAATAAGAAACCGAGGATTGTGACGACGCCCGCGACCAGACCGGCGGTAAAAGCCGGCTGCTCATACCAGTGCGCCTGGACTTGCGGAACCTGCAAAACGACCAGAACTTCGCCAGCGAGCCAGCCGGTAATTGCCGACGCAACGGCGAAGATGCCGATTTTTGCCCAAGAAACAATGTGCAGAAGATTTTCGATCATTGGGTGCAATTTATGCTGCGCTAAATCCATGCCGGGTTTTATTCGTCCGCGTGTCCGAGATCTTTCAGATCGTCGGCGTCCTTTTCCGCCTTTTCCCAATTCGCCTGCGCTTCTTCGATCAGTTCATCGACCGACATCAATTTGGCAGCGGCGCGGCGTTGCAGCTCGTTGACAAGAATTTCCGTCGCGATGTCCGTTAAAACTTCAAATTTGGTTTGATCAGACATTGACCTCTACCTCCCTAAAATTCATCTGCGGAATTCCCGCCGACGCAAAGCCGTTCGAAATGAGCAAGATCACAACCTTCAGCGCGTTGATCGCCGCGAGCAGATTTTTCGCGCCGTTCATGGACAGAACCTTTAAGGTCTGAAGAATACCGAGAAACGGTGTGATCACTTCGCTCGAAAAGATGACATTAAGAAAGCTGATCTGATCGGGCGTCAGATTGTCGCCGGACTGATCCCGGAACTTCTTCAATGCCTGGTTAAAGTTTTTGCCGCCGGTCGCCACCAATTTGAGCGCGTCGGCGATCTTGTCCTTCGTTTCCAGACCGATCAGATTTTCGTTGTAGGCTTTGGCGGTCGCGGCGATCGCGTCAACCGTCAAACCCGACAGCTCGAAACTTGCCTTCGCCGCTTTGCGAACCGCCGTTTCTTTCGGGCAAGCCATCAGCAGCAGGCAAATCGAATACACTAAAATCAAACTGATAAATTTTTTCATTCTTTCTCCAATTGCTCCTTTCTTTCTTCCCGGTCGCGCTGCTTTTCAAAAAGATTCGCGCCGACTTCGTTTGAAGTTTTGTCATTGTCGCGCGCCACCAGATTGCCGATGCCGTTCAA
>CADEFG010000782.1 GCA_902826505.1 uncultured Acidobacteriota bacterium | reverse complement strand
AAATGAAAGCGTCGGATGAAAATCCGCGTAATCTGAAGGTCAATCTGGGGAAGCTCATTATCAAGGATTTTCACTCAACGGATGCGGCTGAAAAAGCGGAAGCGGATTTTGTCGCGCGATTCGTCAAAAAAGAAGTTCCCGATGAAATTGAGGAAACGCAGATTTCGGCGGGAAACTACAATTTGGCGGATTTGCTCGTTCAGACAAATCTCGCGCCGTCGAAAAAGGAAGCGAAACGCCTGATCGAACAAGGCGGCGTCAAGCTCGGCGGCGAAAAAGTTTCAAACACGAGCGCGGAAATCGAATTAACCGATGAAATTTTAATTCAAGTCGGCAAGCGCAAATTTTTGAAAGTTAAAACAGTGTGAAAACTGCGAGATAACTTGGCGTCTTTGCTTCTCAAGCGGGAAATAATCTTTTCTCCCGCAAAGGCGCAAAGCCGCTAAATTAAGTCAAATTTTTTAGTAAAGACAACCAAAATTTTGGCATCACGGGCAGAATTTCGTATCCTAAAAATATGAGTAAAAGCGATAAATACACGATCGGATTGGTGCAGATGGCGATGTCTGCCGATATTGACGAGAATTTAATGCGCGCCGGCGAGTTTGTCCGCGAAGCCGCCGCGAAAGGCGCAAAAATCATCTGTTTGCCGGAAATGTTCCGGTCGCAGTATTTTTGCCAGCGCGAAGACGTCGACCTGTTTAATCTTGCGGAAACGATTCCGGGCAAATCGACGATAACTTTGGGCGCGATCGCCAAAGAGTTGAAAGTGACGCTGATCGCGCCGCTTTTTGAACGCCGCGCGGTCGGGATGCATCATAACAGTCTGGCGATCATCGGCGAAACGGGCGAAATCGGCGGCATTTACCGCAAGATGCACATTCCGGACGATCCTTCGTATTACGAAAAATTTTATTTCACGCCCGGCGATCTGGGTTTTAAGGCTTTCGACACGCCCGAAGCAAAGATCGGAACGCTGATCTGCTGGGATCAATGGTTTCCCGAAGGCGCTCGTTTGACGGCGCTCCGCGGCGCGGAAATTCTTTTTTACCCGACGGCGATCGGCTGGCATCCGGCAGAAAAAGAAGAAGTCGGCGCGTCGCAGCAGGACGCGTGGCAGACGATTCAGCGTTCGCACGCGATCGCCAACGGGCTTTTTGTCGCGGCGGTCAATCGCGTCGGGCACGAGATTTTTAACGAAAACACGGACGGTATTCAGTTTTGGGGACATAGCTTTGTCGCCGACCCGTTCGGCGTTGTGATCGCGCAGGCAAGCGACGATAAAGAAGAAGTTCTGGTCGTCGAAATTGACCGCGCGCGGATGGAAGATGTCCGGCGCAACTGGCAATTTTTGCGCGACCGCCGCATCGAAAACTACGGCGATTTGCAGAAACGATTTATAGATTAAATGGACAAAAGACAACGGACAGCGGACAATAAAAGTTCTTAAAATTATTCGTTGTCCGTTGTCTTTTGGCGGTTGATGATTATGTCGAAACAAACTCCGCTCGAAGCGGGTTTTAAAATGCCCGCCGAATGGGAAGCGCATCGCGCGACGTGGATCGGCTGGTGTCATAACACGAGTGATTTTCCGGGCAAAATCGCGGCGATTCATTGGGTGTACGGCGAAATTACGCGCAAGCTGATCGAAGGCGGCGAAACGGTTTGCATTCTCGTGCAGGACGAAAAACACGAACGAAAGGCGCGAAGCGTTTTGACAAAAACGGGCGCGGATTTCGCAAAAATCGAATTTTACCGGATTCCGCACGATCGCGGCTGGATGCGCGATTCGGGACCGATGTTTGTAAAGAATGACGAAACCGGGGAAGTTGCCGTCATCAAGTTCAAGTTCAACGCGTGGGCGAAATACGACGATTGGAAATTTGATAATAAAGTCGCGCTCGAATTTGCGCGGCGTGCGAAACGCAAGGTTTTCAAAGTCGAATACAAAGGCAAAGAAGTCGTTCTCGAAGGCGGCGCGATCGATGTCAACGGCGCGGGAACTTTGCTTTCGACCGAAGAATGTTTGCTCGATTACGAAGTGCAAACACGCAATCCCGAACTGACGCGTGAAGATGTTGAAAAGATTCTGCACGCGAATTTAGGCGCGTCGAATGTTTTGTGGCTTAATAAAGGAATCGTCGGCGACGACACGCACGGTCACGTTGACGATTTCTGCCGGTTTGTCGGTAAAAAGACGATCGTGCTGGCGGAAGAAAAACGCGCGCGGGACGCAAATCATAAAATTTTAGAGGAAAACCGCGAACGATTGGAAGATTTTCGGCTCGAAAACGGGCAAAAACCCGAAATCGTCCGTTTGCCGATGCCCGCGCCGCTTTTTTTTGACGGTCAAAGACTGCCGGCGTCTTACGCAAATTTTTATATCGCGAACGAATCGGTTCTGGTGCCGACCTTTAACGACGAAAATGATAGAATCGCGCTTGGTATTCTGGCAGAACTTTTCCCGGCGCGTGCGGTCGTCGGCATTCACGCCGTCGATCTGGTTTGGGGCTTGGGAACTCTGCATTGCCTAACGCAGCAAGAGCCGCTGGCGTAAGATATTAAAAAAT
>CADEFG010000781.1 GCA_902826505.1 uncultured Acidobacteriota bacterium | reverse complement strand
CGGCATCGCACAGCGGAAAACCGCTGTTCTGAAACCATCGATAGACCCCGTCGAAGCGCCGGAAGCGCTGCATGATTTCATACGGTTCACCGGACTCGATCGCGCGTGAAAAGCTTTCAATAACCAGAGGCAGATCTTCGGGATGAATCGTGGCGTTCGTTCCCCAATGCTTTAATTCTTCCACCGTCTGCCCAAAATAATCAAGCAGCTGTCGATTAACGACTTCAACCTCGCCGGTCGGCGTCAGCAGTCCGACCATTCCGGGAATACTATCCACGATCAAGCGCGACGTTAGCTCGCTGTCACGCAAGGATGCCTCCGCGCGCCGCCGTTCCGCCACCTCTTTGCGGAGTGTCTCGTTGGCTACCGCCAGTTCTATCGTTCGCTGCGCGACTCGCTCGTCAAGTTCAAGGGCGATCTGCTTTTGCTGCTTCCGCAATCGCGCCTCTTGAAGCCCGATTACTGCCTGATTGGCGGCGACATCGAGGATCAGCTTTTCGGACTGCTGAGGGAAATCCGGTCGCTGCGAACCCGCCACGATCAAGCCGAATTCGCCACGCAGTCCCAACGTCAACGGCACGATTGCAAAACTTCCTTCAATGCCCGGGTTCTTGACGCGGCGCGTCCATTCCTGCGGAGGCGTTCCGACCCACGGTTTGAACAATTCGGAAATCTCCCGCGGATCGCCTAATTTTTCCGACGATTCGGCGAACCGAACAACTTCGTTCGGTTCATCGGACATTTCTTCCAACCGCAAATAAACAAAATCGAGACTGAGCATTCGAAGGAGCGTTTCGAGCAATGTCCGATAGATGTCGGGCGCTTCGCCGCCGGTCCAAATCGCGGGCAGTGCGATGACGCTCACCAGATCATTGAGACAGCGTCGAAGACGCTTTATCTCTTTGGCTGATTCTTGGCGTATTTCTCCCATCTCAGATTGCCTTCGATACTAAGGTCGTTCGGCGCTTCCGACGTTCGTGTATTTCGCGCAAGAATTCTTCCGGCGGAATATAAAACGGATTACATTGAAGAATTCCCCCAATGATGATCATCGGAGGGGTTCGCATGATGTCGATCACGGTTTCCCCACCGAACTTTCCGAGGCGGTATGTGCAGATGACCGCGCCGTCATGGTGAAGCCAGAGATCATTAACGCGAGCTTCAAATTCGACGAGATTTTCGACGTGTGATTCGCTTTCGGTTGCCCAGTCCATATGGCAGACAATCCGACTGCGTGGGAATCCGCCGCCGGAATTGCCGCTTGCCAACTGCTCGAATACGCCCAACAGTCGATCCTGATCGGAACGCTTGTCCGAAAGATATGTCTCCGTATTCGTCCGAAGATCCAATTGCCCGCATCGTTCGGCAGAAGTCAGGTCGATTTCCGCCTGGCTCAATCGGTGAAGATGAGCCTCACATTGTTGCGGATTAACAACATAAACGGCTTTATCGCCGCACGCGAAACCGTCCTTAATGAATGGAAGCAAAACACAGTATTCCTCCTCCTCGCGGTTGAAAAATGCGCAAACATACCACAATTCGCCGAGCACGGATCCGGCAAACGGAATTGGGGGTGCGACCTTCTTCATGGTCAATTCCTCCGATATTTTATAAGGATGCAACAGTTTGTGCGCAATGTCCATGATACTTTGGTATCGCTGCAAAGTCGTCTGCCGTTGTCAGCTCTGGATGTCGCCGCTCGCTGACGCCTCTCCGAATGAGACGAAGGTATCGGTCGATACCTTCGTCTAATAGTTTTGCCGCGCTGCCTGTGATGTAATTTCAGGCATATGGCAAACGCAGATTGGAAGCAAACTTGCCGGCTTCGACGTTTATATCTGGGACCAGTGCTATACGATGGAGCTTTGCACAAAAGGTCGGAGAGTAGAGGGCATCAATCTGGAATCGTCAATCGAAAATTGACTAAAACCTGAAATCTTTAAGTGAACCGGACATTTTGCTTAACGATTGACGATTTTCGATTCCCGATTCCCGTGCTTTGTGACGTTTTTCTGCAAAGCTCTGCGATGGAGCAGCGCCCGGGCACCGAGTAACTGCCTGAAGATTCGAATCCGGAAAAAAAAGAAAAATATGAAGTCATTTGAGGTAAAAAGAAATGTTAGAAAAAATTAATCAAAGCCGTCGCCGTTTTTTGCGTAATAGTTTAATAACGATCGCGGCTACTGAGATCGGCTCGACCGGTCTTGTCAGTGCCCAATCAAATAATCAAAACAAGGAAAGTAAGGCTCGACGCGACAATCTGAAAAACGCTGATTTCGGACCGCTCAAGCAAATCGACGCCGGCGTTTTAAACATCGGCTACATCGAGGTCGGGGCATCCAGCGGCAAGCCGGTTTTTCTGCTGCACGGCTGGCCATACGACATTTACAGTTTTGCCGATGTTGCCCCGCTGCTGGCGGCTCAAAGCTATCGAGTTATAGTTCCATATTTGCGAGGCTACGGTTCGACAAACTTTCTCTCAGGCGAGACCTTTCGCAACGGACAGCCGGCGGCGCTTGCCCTCGACATCATTGCGATAATGGATGCTTTGAAAATCAATAAAACGATTATCGGCGGTTTCGATTGGGG
>CADEFG010000780.1 GCA_902826505.1 uncultured Acidobacteriota bacterium | reverse complement strand
ACATATTGCTAAAATTGGAAGGAAATTATAGAAACGCCACATTTTGGAAATATTTGGCTTAACTTTTTGATGAAGAACTTGGAGAATTTAATAAATGATATTAAAAGTTATCAAAATATGGTTGGTAATATTGTGTTTGATGACTTCGATTTGCGTATTTGCCCGATAAAGCACTATTATCAAACGGATTTCACCAAGGAAGATTTGCGGTGCGACGGGCAAAGATATTTGAGAAAATAAGAAAAATTCCGAGACGAACGATAATCGTGAGCAGTAATTGAGCTTTTTAGATTCATTGAAATTGGAGACATTGAATGAAAACTTTTTTGATTACCTTGTTATTGATAACTTTAGCGACTATTTCTGCTTTTGCCTTGGTTGATAACTATCCGAAGAACCCGAAAATTGATGTTATAAACTATATTTTCAAATTAGATTTATCTGACCAGACGAATGACATAGCTGGTGAGGCGACAATTGATGTGCGATTTCTCGAAGCCGGAATACAGGAACTCAGACTTGATTTGATTAATGCTTCAAAAGAATTGAACGGAAAAGGAATGAGTGTCAGCGGTGTGACTTCAGACGGCAGATCCCTTGAATACCGGCACGAAAATAACGCGATATTCATAAGATTTCCTTCACCGTCGAAGGCAAATCAGCGTGCCGAATATACAATTAAATACAAGGGAGAACCTGCGGGCGGACTCAAAATTGCCAATAATAAATACAACGAGCGCACATTTTTCAGTGATAACTGGGCAGACAAAGGTCGAAATTGGCTGCCGACGGTAGATCATCCATCCGACAAGGCAATGTGTGAATTTATCGTAACTGCGCCCAATCATTATCAAGTCGTTTCAAATGGTTTGAAGATTGAAGAAACCGACCTTCCCGATAACAAACGCCGCACTCATTGGAAGCAATCGGTCCCGATTGCCTCGTGGCTGTATGTTCTCGGGGTGGCGCGTTTTGCGGTTCAGTATGTTGATGAATTTCAGGGCAAATCCATTCAAACGTGGGTTTATCATCAAGACCGTGATAAAGGTTTTTATGATTTCGGTTATCTCACGAAAGAGGTGTTGGCATTTTACAGCGATCGAATCGGTCCGTTTTCCTATGAAAAACTAGCCAACATTCAATCAAACAGCGTGAGCGGCGGAATGGAAGCCGCATCTGCCATTCTTTACAGCGAAAATTCGGTCACGGGCGATCGAAGCATCAGGTGGCAAAATGTTGTAATTCACGAAATCGCCCATCAGTGGTTCGGCAACTCGGTAACCGAAAAAGATTGGGACGAAGTTTGGCTCAGCGAAGGTTTTGCGACGTATTTCACCCTGCTGTTTATTGAGCATCAATACGGACGCGAGGCATTTGTCGAAGGTCTTAAATCAAGCAAGAAGTCGGTTGATGCTTTTTACGTTAAAAATCCCGATTACCGGCTTATTCACGACAACCTCAAGGATATGAAAGACGTTACGACCAGCCAGATTTATCAAAAAGGAAGCTGGACTTTACATATGCTGCGCGGCGTGGTCGGCACGGAAAACTTCTGGAAAGGAATAAAAATTTATTACCAAAAATATCGCGATTCGCACGCGACCGTTGCCGATTTTCGCCGCGTTATGGAAGAAGTTTCAGGCAAAGATTTATCCGACTTTTTTACTCAATGGCTCTATAAACCCGGAACACTGAAATATAAAGGCAACTGGCGTTTCGACGCGAACCAAAAACAAATCACGATAAATCTCGATCAAGTGCAGACCGACGGCAGCTTTTTCAAAATGCCGCTCGAAATAGCTGTCTATTATCCGGGTCAAATCAAACCTCAGATGGAAATAATTCAAGCCGACGCCAAATCAAACGTCTTTTCGATCAATGTTAGCGGCGAACCGGAAAAAGTAATTCTTGATCCTCAGATGTGGATTCTGATGGATGCGGATTTTAAAAAGGGAGAATGATTTATGACACCCGTAAATATTGAAAGTCAGACTGTTTTTCAAAAAATGTGCAGTATTTTCTTGATATTATTGTTTTCGATGACTTCCCTGAGCCTCTTTGCCCAGGAGAAACATTATTATCAAACGGATTTTTCCAAAGCGGATTTTGCCGAACGCCGCGCCGCCATTTTCGCGCAGATCGGTGCGAATTCGATCGCCCTTGTCCAAGGCGCAAAAGATGTTGCGGACTTTAATGTTTTTCGGCAAACGAATGAATTTTATTATCTGAGTGGGCTCGAAACGCCGCATTCCTATTTGCTTTTGGACGGTCGCACTAAAAGGACCGCTTTGTATCTGCCGCGCCGCGACGAAGCAAGAGAACGCGGCGAAGGCAAAACGCTTTCCGTCGAAGATGCGGAATTGATCAAGGAACTGACCGGCATCGAACAAGTCCGCGACGTCGAATTTTTAGCTTCCGATCTGGTCGGAACCGGATTGTTGCGCCCGCCCGCGCCGTTGCTGTATACGCCTTTGAGTCCGGCGGAAACGGGAACCGACAGCCGCGACGTTTTATTGAACGGGCATGCGCGGATTGCTTCCGATCCGTGGGATGGATCGCACACTGGAGAATCGCGGTTTCGGGCATTATT
>CADEFG010000779.1 GCA_902826505.1 uncultured Acidobacteriota bacterium | reverse complement strand
GAATGTTTAGCACGGTGGTGAAATTTTGAAGCTTAAGAAAGCTGTTTCAAAAGCTTTATCGGAATAGTCGTGCCGCTCAAGGACTCGATTGACAGTAAAGTCCTGACAGACCCGGACAAATTCCTGAAATCAACAAAAGGGAACAGCGTTGCTCCCTTTTGCTGAGCGATCTCGTTCAAACGTTAAAGCCCGGATGAGTGTCGAAATTGTTGTTAATGATGTTATTTGCCCGCTGTGTTGCCTGCGTTTTCATCGCGACTGAAGCACCGACACCCTCAAAGGCAAACCACGACAGCCAACAGACCTGCCAGCGCCAGGCTCCGTTGTAACCCCAACTCGAATCGTTGTTCCCGCTGTCGTGTCCCTTGCCGTCAGCGTGGCGCGATTCGTGGAGAATTGTTCCGGCACGCAAACTTACGCCCTGATTGTAAAAGAAAGGGAGGTAAAGTTCGGTCAGGTCGTCGGTAAACGGACCCCATTGAGTCCGCGCAATCGAACCCGGACAGGAGCTTGGACTGCACGACGAAGTGCCGCAGCGGGCATCAAGCTCATCGATCGCATTGCGCGCAAACCGGCAGCCCCATTCGAGAATGTTCCCACCGTACGACTCATTCGGGAAGCGCGGCGATGAATAGGTCAAACAATAGATGCCTGAAAGTGCGCGGGAAAGCGGCTGGGTATTATTGCAGACCTCGTCGTAACCAAAACCGTCGTCCCAATCTCCGCTGTCAAAGTCGAAAGCTTCCCAAGCCCAGTCAATAAACGCCTGCCAACAAATCCTCGGACCATAAAGGTTGTCACCCGAAGTGTCAAGATTCGGTACCGTATATGTACATGTAGCCATAATTTATTTCTCCTTTCGTTTGCAGCACCCCATTTGAGGCGCCGTGTATTGTGATCCCAATTTTGGTGCCGTGAATCCGCGTTCTTTCGTATCTTCCCGTTCGGGCTCGGCAAACAGTTCTCCGGCGCGGGCGCGGCGAATATCAAGAATCCAATGTTCTTCCGGCGGCAGAATCTGCTGTATTTTGTCTCGAAGCCCGAGCTCGATACCGGCTTTGACGGCTTCGATCAAAATCGGACGAGCGGGTTTTTCTGAGACGATTTTCAAAAACGCTTCCGAAACCTCGGAATGCCGTTCGGCAACTCGCTGAAGTGCGTGAATCGCCATCGTGCAGACGAGCATTTCAGTATCGCGGGCGCTTTCGCAGCCTTGTTCCGGGTCGGCTTCAGGCAGGCGCGTTAAGGCGGTGCGAACGAGTAGATCGGACGCCGCGGCATCGCCGGCGTCGCCCAAAACGTAAAGCAGATTCCAGCGAAATGGAACATCACCACCTTTCGCTTGCTTGAACAGCTCCGAAGTGGTTTTCAGGAAATCCTTGCCGCAGCGGCGAAGTAGCTCGATAATTTGCCGGTAAACAAACTCACCTTCCTTATCAGCAGTATTCAGATAATGCACGGCTTGACCGACGAGCCATGCCGTGGCTGATTTATCAAAAGGACGTTTTCCCGCATTAATTACCAGGGAATCGCTCCCGTCCTTTGTCATTTGATCTTCACAAGACATAAAAAAAACCTCCAAATTCGATTAAAAACAATTTACTTTTTGAGCATGACTTCTGCCGTGTTTATTTGAGAATATCTTCTGCTTCGCCCGGGGGCGTTAAATATTCGGCATTCCGTAAAAACACACGGAATTGAGCTAGTAAGGTCTCGTCCGCGAAATCGCGCCGTGCCTTTTGCGCGTGACCGGCAAAACATAGTTTATTGCCTGCCGATCTATTTCCCGCGCAGACGGCAATAAATAGAACACTGTTAGCTCATATCTCACACTCTTGCGTATAAACGCACCAAGTTGGTCGAGGAACTATCATTTAATTTGCGCGGAGCCTCAGACCAACTTCCGGCAAGCCAATTGCGCGAATCTTTTTTGCGCACGAAAGCAACCGGAGAGAAATCGAGCCTCATCGTAAGGTCGAGTGTCAAAAAAATGAAACAAATAACTCTGATTTTTATACTGCTGACCGGTTTTATCAGCTCCGTTGCGCAAAACCGTCAAAATGATAAGGCGCCCGATTCAAACGGATTGGTTTTCACCGTGCGGGCAGACCGCGAACGATACGCGCTGGGCGAGAATATCACGGTGACGCTGACCTGGGAAAATACGTCGAAAAAGAAGCTTAAAATTTCGACGTCCCCGATGATGGGTCATGTCCGCGTCTTTAACGATGATACAAAGCAGGAAGTCAGGTACCGCGGGGTATGGGGTTGCGGAACCGGCGGGACACAAAGCATTGCCGCCCGCGACAAGTTCCGGCTGGAGAAAGTTTTGAATCATTTTCTGAGTCCGTCCTTTGATCTAACAAACCCGGGGCGTTATAGCGTGAGCCTCGATTATGGCAGCTGTTGTTCGGATCAACCGGGACCCACGGCGACTTTTGAAATTATCAGGCTGGACGAAGAGGCGCTCAAACGGGAACGGGAGAAAGCCTTCGCCGGCGATAAAACGGCGCTCCAGATTCTCGCCGCGCATGGCGACGAGTCGGTCGTCAGCCTCTTGGGCGAACTTTCCAAAAGCAGCGATGAAAAA
>CADEFG010000778.1 GCA_902826505.1 uncultured Acidobacteriota bacterium | reverse complement strand
AACAGATCGTCGAAGCCAGCTTAAAAGCCTTCGGCGTGCCGATCGAAAAGATCATCGAAGCCGGCGCAGGCGAAATTCAAGCGCTCGAATTTTATATCCGGAGCGGCGCGACCGATACGGAAAAGGTTCTCCAGGACGGCGCGGCGCGGGTTCAGCAATACGAACAGGAAATCCAAAATCTGCGCCGCATCATGGAAGACCGCGTCAAGGAACAAAATTCGGTCGTTGCCGCCTGTAATGCGAAAAAGCTGGAAGTGCAGAAAGTTCTCGAATTTTTCGGGCGCGACGCGGTCGCGCAGGTCGTCAAAGAATCGCCGAAATTGCAGGAACCGGAAAAGAGTGGAGAGTCAAGAGTCGAGAGTCGAGAGTAAAAAAAGCTTACGACTCACGACTCACGACTCACGACTAATTAAAAAGGAGATTTGAAAAATGTCATTATTTAGCAGAATCGGGAATTTATGGCGCGGTTTTCTTTCGTTGTGGATTTCTGATATTGAAAAAGAACATCCCGAAATCGCGTATGAAAATGCGATCAATTCGATGGTTGAAAAATACTCGAAGCTCAAGACCGCGACTGCCGGAATTATCCGGCGGCGCGACGAGATCGACGAGCGTTTCAAAAAGCTGACGGCGGAACTCGAACAAACGCAAGCCGAGTTAGACACGGCGGTCGAAACGAATCAGGACGATCTGGCGATGGTTCTGATCCAAAAGCAAAACGCGCTCAAGACGGAGCACGCCGAACTGACCGCCGAAGCCGAAAATGCGCGTTCGGACGCCGATTCTGCGAAATCTTCGTTGATGAACGTGCAGTCAGAGATCAAAAAACTGCAAGCCGAACGCGACACGATGCTCGCCAAATTTCAATCGGCGCAGGCGCGTGTCAAGATTCAGGAACAACTCGACGGGCTTTCGGTCGATGAAGAAGTTCGCGCGCTCGACAACGTCCGTTCGCATATCAAAACGACGATCGCCGAAGCCAATCTTGGTAAGGAATTAAGCGAATCTTCGCTCGATTCGCGGCTCGACAAACTGAAAAGTCAGGTCGGCGACGTGCAGGCGAAAAAACAGCTCGAAGAGCTCAAGGCGAAAAAAGCCGCGCAGCAGCAAGGACAGCAAAAAACGATGTAAAGTTAACGGATAACGGATAGCGGATAATTGATAATTAATTACAAAATTATCCATTTTCCATTATCCGCTATCCATTATAAAACTATGAAACTAACACCATTTGCGAAAATTTTTATCACGGCGGTCATTCTGATCGTTTTAGGATTTGTGACGTGGTATTGGGCAGGCAGCAGTATCAAGAATTGGGCGACCGGCGGCGGCACTGGACCGAAGGAAGATGTCAAAAAGGAAGATTTCGATTCGCTCAAAAACCCGATCAACGATCCGAAATACAACGACGGTTCGACGGGCGTGACGGCGCAGCCGATCGGCACGGGCAAACTGACGGGGCGTCCGCTCAAAGTCGGCATCAACACCTGGGCAGGACACGCGCCCGGCATCGTCTATAACGGCGGGCTGACGCCGAACGCGAATTCGTTTTACAAAAAGAATTTCGGAATGGATGTCGAATTTATCCTGCTCGAAGACCCGGCGGCAAAATTGACCGCGTTTCGTAGCAGTCAGATCGATATAATGTGGGACACGGTTGACAACTGGGCGCGGGAAGCCTCGATCTTAGCCGAGCAGAATCAGACCGCGAAATCGATCATTATGCAGGATTGGTCGCGCGGCGGCGACGGCATCGTCTCGCTCTCGTCAATTAAATCGATCGAAGATTTAAAGGGCAAAAAGATCGCCTGCACGCAATTTACGCCATCGCATTTCCTGCTTTTATATTTGCTTTCACAATCCGGGCTATCGCCCGAAGACCGCACCGCGGTCGAAAAAAATATCGTCTTTACGCAGGACGCGTCGCTCGCGGCGGCGGCTTTTCGCTCGAAGAATGTTGACGCGGCGGTGACTTGGGAGCCTGATCTGTCGGGCGCAGTGGCGGCGCGGGGCGACGAAGCGCACGTGCTGGTTTCGACTTCGGCGGCGACGAATGTGATCGCCGACACGCTCGTCGCGCGGCAGGAATTGATCGATAAATATCCCGAAACATTGCGCGATTTTATCAACGGCTGGTTTGACGGGATGGCGATGATGCGCGACAATCCGAATCCTTCAAATGAAATTGTCGCCCAGGCTTTAAAGCTCGACGCGGAAACCGTTTCGGGAATGCTTTCGGGTTTGAAACTGACGCCATACGCCGACAACGCGCAGTTTTACGGTTTGACCGGCGCGAAACCGCATTACGAAACACTATTCGACACGGCGTTCGTGATCTGGCGCAAAAAAGGTTTGGTCAACAAAACCGTCTCGGCGAAAGATTGGGCGGATTCGCGTTTTGTTTCAAACTTAGCGTCAAAATATCCCGGACAAAAAGTTGAGGAAAAAGAAGTCGTCGCGAAAGCGCCGTCAAAGGCTGACGTGCCGATACTCCAGCAGCAGATTCAGATTCAATTCACACCCGGCAGCGACGAAATTATGCCCGGTTCCTACTTTTTGCTCGATAAACTCGGCGAGCTGATGACGAGTTTCGG
>CADEFG010000777.1 GCA_902826505.1 uncultured Acidobacteriota bacterium | reverse complement strand
CGAGAGCGTTTTTTCGCCCGTAAAAACATAACTTAAACGCCAATTTTCCAGATCCAGTTCAAACGGCAAAAGCTGACACCAGCCGTGACTGTAAACAGCGGTTTTGAAATTAAAGTCGGGCGACGTTTCAAGGATAAGTTTCTTTGTCATAGAAGAAATTTTATTCCGAAAACTTTTTCTTTACAAATCTTGACATTTCTTCGACTAAAAACATTTTTCCCTCGTCTAAGAAATCGGGAAACAAATTCAAATATCGGTTGATAATAATAGTAAGGAATTTAATAAATAAAATAGTGCTTGTGTTTTACAGGTAAAATCTTTTATTATTAAATTGTATAACATCATTTAACGACGTTTATTTCCCTTGGTCGTTAGAATTCAACCCGGTATAAAAATAGTTCAAAGTATAGTTTTAGGAGGAAAGGGTATGATACGCAGAAAATCGTGCTTACTTTTTAAAGTATTAAGCGCAGGTTTCGCCATGTTTCTGTTGGTTTTCCCTGTTTTAGCGCAGGAGATCGATCCGAATCCGGATTCGCCGACACCGGTTTTACTGAGCGAACCGGATTCGACCCGCGCTTTGACGGCATTGCCGACAACACAAATTAAACGCGATAACAAATTAAAGGTACAAAACAAGGCTTTTTCACTTGATTCGAACGTGGTTCTTTACATCATGAATCTCGATTTGATGAAGGACGAAGGAGCCAATGCGTTTCGCGTTTACGCCGAAGACGTTAAGGGAAGAAAATACCGCTTTCCGGTTTTGGATTTAGAGCCGGTCACCGGTTTTGACGGGATTTATGCTTTAACCGTCAAGATAAAAGATGAGATCGGCTATTGGGAACCGCCGACGGCTGACGGCGATGTTTTGATCAATGTCACGTGGCGCGGTTTGACGAGCAACCGCGTGCGGCTCGGTTTAGGCAAAGTTGGCGGCGACATCAAAGACGATGAAGACGCCGTGCCGACACCACTTTACGGCGTGATGCCGAGCAAATTCACCGATGAACCGACAAATGAGATCGGCAGTTATCGCTGGTCGGGCGATCGCATCAGATTTTTGGAACAGGCGACTTTTGGTCCGACGCAGGCTTTGGACGACCGGATCCGCCGGATCGGTTTGCGCACTTGGCTTGCCGAACAATTTGAAATTCCGTATCCATCCGCTTCTATTCCGTATCCGAATGTTCCGTTAAATGCGGTCAACGCCCCGCCAACTTGTAATGGCGGGGAAAATCCTAATAGTGTTCCGCCAGATCCGCCTGACGTTCCGGTTACTTGTTTTCGTGATACATACCAGATGTATCTGCCGCAAACCTGGTTTTACAAAGAAGCACTCTACGGCGAACCGCAACTCAAACATCGCGTGTCGTGGGCATTGAATCAGCTTTGGGTGATTTCGGGCGTTGACACGCAGCAGTCGAGCCATATGATCGCGTATCATAAGCTGCTCAGCAAAAATGCTTTCGGCAACTGGCGGACATTAATGCAGGATATGACCTTGAATCCGGGCATGGGCAATTATCTCGATATGATTCGTTCGACCAAAACCAATCCGAACGAAAATTACCCGCGCGAGATTCTCCAGCTTTTCAACATCGGCTTGTTTATGCTCAATCAGGACGGCACGCTCCAACGTGACGCAAACAACAATCCGATCCCGACCTACGACCAAAACACGGTCAATAATTTCACGAAAGTCTTTACCGGCTGGCGCGATTGCCGGGTTGCCGATCTCAATGCATCGTGCCCCAATGCTATTACTGGCATTCCTGATTATATCGACCCGATGTCGCTCAATCCGGCGAATCACGACATCACGGCAAAAACACTTTTGACCTACCCGGGTTCGACGACGACGAACATCACAGCTTGCACGGGTTGTGCTAATGCGGCGATTTTTACATATGCGTATAACTCGCTCAACCAGGCTTTGAATAATATTTACAATCATCCGAACGTCGCGCCGTTTGTCAGTAAATATATGATTCAACAGCTTGTCACGAGCGACCCGACGCCTGCTTATGTCGGTCGCATTTCGGCAGTTTTCAACGCCAACCGGACAAGCCCGACGCAGATGAAGGAAGTTGTCAAGGCGATCCTTCTCGACCCGGAAGCCCGCGGCAACGCAAAAACCGACCCGACTTACGGAAAGCTCCGCGAGCCGGTTCAATTGATGACCAATCTTTTCCGTCAACTCGGCGTAACATCGGCTGACGGTTTGGCGTTAAGCGACGGTAACATCGATCGTTTCCCGAGTGGTTTAGCACAAAGCGTCTTTTTTTCACCGACGGTTTTCAACTATTATCCGCCCGATTATATGATCCCGGGAACAACGCTTTTAGGACCCGAGTTCGCGATTTTCAATACTGGAACGGCGATCGGTCGCGCGAATTTTGCAAATTCGACGGTTTACGGGCAGATCAACGTATCGCTGCCCAACACGCCGAACGGCACGAAGCTGAAATTGACTGATTTACAGGCGATCGCGGCGGCGGACACGACGAGCAATCAATTGCTGGATGTTTTAAATCAGAAATTTATGCACGGAACGATGTCGGCGCAAATGCGAAGCACGATTATGACGGCGGTTA
>CADEFG010000776.1 GCA_902826505.1 uncultured Acidobacteriota bacterium | reverse complement strand
TAACTTCGATTTTTGCTTGGTTTTTCTTCGTTGAAATTGCCTCAATCAGCGCTTCGGCGCCGGTCATCGTCGTGACGGTCGGGACATTGAATTGAAGCGCGGATTTGCGGATCGCCTGTTCGTCGTAGTGCGAAGTTCTGCCCAAGGGCGTGTTGATGATCAATGAAATTTCGCCCTGTTTGATGTAGTCGGCGATGTTCGGGCGACCTTCGTTGACCTTGAAAACCGTTTCGCACGTTAAACCAACTTCCTGCAAGCGTTTGGCGGTGCCGTAGGTTGCGACCAGATCAAAACCGAGTTTGTTCAATCTTCGTGCCAGAATGACCGCTTGTCCTTTGTCGGAATCATTGACCGACATAAAGGCTTTGCCCGCCATCGGCAAAACCAGGCTCGCGCCTTCCATCGCTTTCCCGTAGGCTTCGCCGAACGTGTCGCCGACGCCCATCACTTCGCCGGTCGAATGCATTTCGGGTCCGAGGATCGGGTCAACGCCGGCGAATTTTTTGAACGGAAAAACCGGCGATTTGACAAAGATTTTCGGTACCAGAAGAACATCGGGCAAATTGAAGTCCGCTAATTTTTTATCGCCCGCCATGATCAAAGAAGCGATTTTCGCGAGCGGCACGCCGGTCGCTTTGGCAACGAACGGAACTGTCCGCGAAGCGCGCGGATTGACTTCGATCACGTAAACGCGGTCGTCTTTGATCGCCAATTGCAGATTCATCAAACCGACGACCTGTAAGGCTTTTGCCAGATTGACGGTGTAATGTTTGATGGTTTCGAGATGCTCTGCGGCGATTTTCTGCGCCGGCAAAACCGACGATGAATCGCCCGAGTGAATTCCGGCTTCTTCGATATGCTCCTGAATTCCGCAGATCACGACCGCCGATTCGTCGGCGAGCGCATCGACGTCGATCTCGACCGCTCGTTCCAAAAATTTGTCGATCAAGATCGGTTTTTCGGGCGACGCGTCAACCGCCGAACGCATATATTCGTCCAAAGTTTGCTCGTCGTAAACGATCGCCATCGCGCGTCCGCCCAAAACGAACGACGGACGAACGACGACCGGATAACCGATCTTTCCGGCGATAACCTTGGCTTCTTCGCCCGAAACCGCTGTCCCGTTTTCGGGCTGCGGGATTTTCAATTCCTGAAGCAGCGCGGAAAAGCGTTTGCGGTCTTCCGCGAGATCGATCGAATCGGGCGATGTCCCGATGATCGGAACTCCGGCGTTATGCAAACGGTCGGCGAGATTTAAGGGCGTTTGCCCGCCGAATTGAACGATCACGCCTTCGGGATTTTCCTTTTCGACGATGTTCATCACATCTTCAAACGTCAGCGGTTCGAAATACAGGCGGTCGGAGGTGTCGTAGTCGGTCGAAACGGTTTCCGGGTTGCAGTTGACCATGATCGTTTCGAAATCCGCATCGTGCAAGGCAAACGAAGCGTGGCAGCAGCAGTAATCAAACTCGATTCCCTGCCCGATACGATTTGGTCCCGAACCGAGGATCATGATCTTTCGGCGGTCGGTCGGTTCGGCTTCGCATTCTTCTTCGTAGGTCGAATAAAGATACGGCGTGTGCGATTCAAATTCCGCGCCGCAGGTGTCAACGCGTTTGTAAACCGGCGCGATATTCAAATTCTTTCGACGTTCGCGCACCATTTCTTCGGTCGAATTCGTCAAGTATGAAATTCGCCGGTCTGAAAGCGCGTATTCTTTCGCCGTCCGCAGAACCTCGCTCGGCACATCGTTCAAGGCGCGCCCGTCAATTCGCGCCTGGAGCTGCATCACTTCCTGCAATTGTTCTAAAAACCACGGGTCGATTTTCGTCAAACGATGGATTTCCGAAATCGAATAGCCATTTCTAAGCGCGTAAGTTAAATATGAAAACCGGTTCGAATTCGGACGCGCGAGTTTGCGCTGCAAAACGTGATCGGGAACGCCTTCGAGCCGCAAGGGTTTGACGGCTTCGAGCGAACGCAAACCTTTAAAGAGCGATTCTTTAAAGGTTCGCCCGATCGCCATTACTTCGCCGACGGATTTCATTTGCGTCCCCAAAACGTCTTCCGCGCCGGGAAATTTCTCGAACGCCCATTTCGGAATTTTCGTCACGACATAATCGATCGTCGGTTCAAAGCTCGCCGGAGTTTTCTTGGTAATATCGTTCGGGATTTCGTCCAAAGTATAACCGACCGCGAGTTTCGCGGCGATTTTCGCGATCGGAAAACCGGTCGCCTTCGACGCCAGCGCGGATGAACGCGACACGCGCGGGTTCATCTCGATGATCCGCACGTCGCCGTTTTCGGGATTGACTGCGAACTGGATGTTCGAGCCACCCGTTTCGACGCCGACCTTGCGGATACAGGCGATCGACATATCGCGGAGCCGTTGATATTCGACATCGGTCAAGGTTTGCGCGGGCGCGACCGTGATCGAATCGCCGGTATGCACGCCCATCGGATCGAAGTTTTCGATCGAGCAAATAATCACGACGTTATCTTTCAGATCGCGCATCACTTCGAGCTCGAATTCCTTCCAACCCAAGATCGATTCTTCGATCAAAACCTGCGAGATCGGCGACGCCGCGAGTCCGCCCT
>CADEFG010000775.1 GCA_902826505.1 uncultured Acidobacteriota bacterium | reverse complement strand
GAAGCTGTCGCCGACCATTCCGCCGAGCGTGCCGGCAACGAAAACCTTCAAAAAACTGTATTTTCCAAAAAATTCGCTGTGTGCCATCGCGCCCGACATCAGAAGCGTAATGTCGCCTTCGACCGTGCAAAGCGCAAAGACTGCGTAAATGCCGTAATCGGCGATGAGTTGCGAAAGGTGTTCCATAATAAAGACAGAAACCCGATTAAGCGGTCTATCAAAGATTAACTTTCCAAAAGCCTTTCCGTCAAAGGCAAAACCGACGGATTGATGTTTGTCCGCCGAAAGATAATCTTTATAATTATAATATTCTGATGACGAAAAAGATGAAGCCGCCCGCGATGACGGAAGTTGAAGATCAAAAGCCGCTGCCCGCCGAACTCGACAACAGCACGGTTATTTTTTCTTACGGTTCTTTATTGGATCATCAAAAACTCCGAATGCTGTTAAAAGCTCGCGGAGAATTTAAGATTCTGGAAACAAACGATTTGGCGGAAGCTGCCGGGCTCGCGAAAGCCAATCCGAAAGATATAATTATTTTGAGAAACGTCCGTTTGGAAAATGTCCGGGTTTCGATCGTCACCGAAACCATGCTCAGGCGGTGGTATGAAAATCGGGGCGGCGATCTTGAAGCCCTGATCGGCGCACAGATCACGACGCGGGAAATTGCGCCCGCCATTTTTTTATACGGACGCGCCGCCCGACCCGCCGAAAGGGGCAGAACTCTCAACGGCGGATTGATTTGTAATTTGACCGAAGATGAATTATCCGTTTTGGATAAATATGAATGGTCGCCGGTTCTCAAAAGAGTGCGGACGCCGAAATTAAAGATCGGCGACCGCACTTTTGTTCCCGAAAAGATAACATTTTACGCCGGCGCGGAATCAGCCGACGACCTGACCGCGGAAGAAAAAGCCGAGCGCGCCGGACTGCTTAATTTTGGTCGAAAACCCGGACAAAAAAGCCCGCAAGCCAAATGGCACAGCGACGTTCGACGTCAATAATCATTCATCGATCGGGCGTTTGCCTTTGTCTTCGACCAAAAAAAACGTCAATGATTGCCGGCGCAATCCGCGCCGCTGATCGGGGAAATCAAAGAGATCGTTTCCAGATTGCCGTCGGTCGAAGAACTCCCGACCGCGCCGCCCAGGAAACTGAATTTCCGGTGCGCGAGAACCGTGCCGTTTTCGGAAATTTCGGCGACCTGTAAGGTCATTCCGGCAAATCCCAAACTGAGCCGACCTTTGCTTTTGTTCAAATAAGCCATCATCCCGATTCGCGACGAATATTGATCCGGTTTGCGGCGCACGGTCAATCTGTCGAAGACTTCCGTGGCGTAGCTCAACCTTTCAATCGTGTAATCCAAAACTTCCAGATGCAGATCGCCCTTGCCCGTTCCATGCCAATCTTTGATCGTTAGAATTTTTTTTCTTTTCATCATCTTTTTTTAGCCCTTGCCGTAAATTCGGATTTGCCGGAGCGATAAATTAAAAGATCATAAATTTCCAGCTTGGCGCAAAACCAGGATAAAGCCCGGGAATCGTCAATCGGGAATCGTTAATTGAGAAGAAAATGGTTTTTTTCCCGGTTCGCGATTTCAGGTTTTAATCGATTCCCGATTCCCGGTTGACGATTGACGCTCCGATTGCTCCGGCTTTTTGCAAAGCCCAAATCTACCGTTTGCGAACGGCGGTTATTTCCAGATATTCCGACTCGACCTGCGTCGTGCCGTGACCGGAAAGATTGTTTTCCGTCCATAATTTTTCCAGCGCGCGCCGCAACGCCGTTTGCCCTTTTTCATCAAGCGCGGCAAAGGCTTTGTGCGTCGGTCCGTAAAACTCGCGCCAGAATTCGATCGTTTCCGCAACGCCGAACGGGAACGTAAAAGTAATCAGACGCGGCTCACAATGAATTTCCGAAACTCCGTCGCCGAGCCGTTCGCGGACGGTCTTTTCATCGCCCCAGAGCAGCGGCGAAGGCATATTCGGCGGCGGCGCAACGTGCGCGCCGACGAGCTTGAACATCTGCCCGATAAAACCCGTCGGTGTCCAATTTGCCATCGCGATCACGCCGCCCGGACGACAAACGCGAAGAAGTTCCGCCGAAACGCGTTCGGGGCGCGGTGCAAACATCGCGCCGAACATTGTCATCACGACATCGAAACCGGCGTTTTCATAAGGCAGATTTTCGGCGTCGCCTTCGTCGAACCGAATTTCCAGATCTTCTTGTTCCGCCCATTTTCGGGCTTGTTCGATCAGGTTCGGGGCAATGTCAATGCCCGTGATTTCCGCGCCTGTCCGGGCAGCGGGAATTGATTGATTGCCGCTGCCGCAAGCGACGTCCAAAACCCGGATTCCGGGTTTCAAGTCCAATCGCTTGACGAATTCGGCAGCGCCGCCGGTGAACGATTCGGCGATCTTGCCGAAATCGCCCGAAATCCAGGTGGCTTTCAATTTTGTTTTTAACGTTTCCATTTCCGTCGTCATTTGTAATTTCGCAGTATTCATCTTTTTTATTTCCTCACTTTTATTTGTTGTCGCTGATAAAATTTTGTCTGAATGACGAATTAGTACTCTGTAATCTAAGTTTGTTAAGTTTCC
>CADEFG010000774.1 GCA_902826505.1 uncultured Acidobacteriota bacterium | reverse complement strand
AATTGGGCTATATGTTTCTCGCCTGCGGCGTCGGCGCGTTTATCGCGGCGATCTTTCACGTCATGACGCACGCGTTTTTCAAAGCCTTGCTGTTCCTCGGCTCGGGTTCGGTCATTCACGGCATGCACCACGAACAGGATATGCGGAAAATGGGCAACCTGCGCAAATATATGCCGGTCACGTTTTTCACGATGATGGCGGGTTGGCTGGCGATTTGCGGAATCCCGATCTGGGCTGGTTTTTTCTCGAAAGACGAGATTCTTTACCGGACTTTTGCGGCGACGAATGTGCCCGCGCCGTATAACAAGATTTTGTGGATCATCGGTTTATTCACGGCGGTTTTAACTGCCGTTTACATGACGCGGATGATGTGGATGACGTTTTTCGGTGAATCGCGCTTTGATTACGTGATTCCCGAAGATTCAGAATCACACGATGCCGCGAAAGCCGAAGAAGAAGCCTTTGAAGAAGGTTTGGCGCACGACGCGGTGAGCGCGCATCACGGACACGACGACGAAGAATTCGAGGCGGCGCACGAAGATGACGAAGAAGAAGAACATCATCACGCCTTGCCGCACGATTTTCACCCGCACGAATCGCCATGGACGATGACCGTTCCGCTCGTGATTCTGGCGGTGCTTTCAACCGTCGGCGGACTGGTCGGCATTCCATATGCACTAAGCGGCGGTGCGGTTCCGAACGCTTTTGAACATACGCTCGAACCGATCATTGCGAAAAAAGGCGAACATCAAACCGTCGAATCGCCGACGATGAAATCGGCGGAATCAAAAGAAGTCAAATCTGAAACCGCACCGAAAACCGAAACGAAACCCGAAGCCGTCAAAACAGAAGAACATAAAGAACATTCGGCGGAAGAAATTTCTCAGGAACGTTGGCTCGCGTTGCTTTCGGTCATTTTGGCTTTAAGCGGAATCGGCATCGGTTATGCGCTTTTCGGCAAAACGCCGCTGCGCAAACTGCCGCGGATTCTGGAAGACAAATGGCGCATTGACGAGCTTTACAACGGCTATATCGTTGACCCATTGACCAGATTTTCGGTCAAAGGTTTATGGCAGGGCATCGATGTCGGCTTTATTGACGGGGTCGTCAACGGCGCGGGTTATTTTGTTTCGGAACTCGGCAACGTTTTGCGCCGCGTGCAGGTCGGATTCGTCCGTTCCTACGCCGCGTTCATTCTGCTCGGCGGGTTGATCGTGATCGGGTATTTTATTTATTACGGATATAAGTTGATAAGTTTTTAGTTTTTAGTCTTTGGTTTTCGGTTTTTGCAAAAACCAAAGACCAACCGCCAAAAACCAATCTTAAATAAAATGGATTTCATAACAGAAAATCTTTTAACAATTTTAATTTTGCTTCCCGTTTTCGGCGCGTTATTCACGCTCGGACACGCGCTCTACTGGAAGCATGAACACGATTTGAAATGGCTGACCTTGATCTTTACGGTCTTAAATTTCTTCGCTTCGCTGCTTTTGCTGCTTGATAAGGGCAAGATCGGCGCCAGCGGTTTTTTCTTCGAGAAGAATATTCCGTGGATCAAAGCGATCAACACGAATTATCACGTCGGCGTTGACGGGCTTTCGATCTGGCTCGTGCTTTTGACGACCTTTATTATGCCGATCGCGGTGCTCTCGACCTGGAAAGCGGTCGAAAAACGACTGACCGCCTTTTACGTTTTTCTGCTCTTGCTCGAAAGCGCGATGATCGGCGTTTTCGTCTCGCTCGATCTGCTCGTTTTTTACCTGTTCTTCGAAGCTTCCTTAGTTCCGATGTTTTTCCTGATCGGCATCTGGGGCGGCGAAAACCGGATCTATTCGGCGGTCAAGTTCTTTATCTTCACCGCACTGGGCAGTCTGCTGATGCTCGTTGCGATCATTGCGCTTTATTATCTTTACGCAACGGCAACAGGCGGCGCGGGAACATTCGATTACGTGACACTTTTGAGCGCGTTGAAAACCGGAAAGATAAGTTTAGTCGGTGAACATGCGACAACCGGCGCGCTTCTTTTCTGGGCGTTTGCGATCGCGTTTGCCATTAAAGTTCCACTTTTCCCGGTTCACACGTGGCTCCCGGACGCGCACACCGACGCGCCGACCGCCGGTTCGGTCATTTTGGCGGCGGTGCTTTTGAAAATGGGCACTTACGGTTTGATGCGCTTTAATTTCGTATTCTTTCCCGATGCTTCGCGTGAATTTGCGTGGATTTTTATCGTTTTGGCGATCATCGGCATCATCTACGGCGCACTCGTCGCGATGGTTCAGCCCGATGTCAAACGTTTGGTCGCTTATTCGTCGG
Organism: uncultured Acidobacteriota bacterium; assembly: GCA_902826505.1. Taxonomy (GTDB): domain Bacteria; phylum Acidobacteriota; class Blastocatellia; order Pyrinomonadales; family Pyrinomonadaceae; genus JAFDVJ01. Next base: position 287 of record CADEFG010000774.1, on the reverse strand, counting down.
TCGCGCATATGGGTTTTGTTATTTTGGGAATGTTTTCGTTCACCGAATACGGAATGCAGGGCGCGCTTTATCAAATGCTCAATCACGGCGTTTCGACCGGCGCGCTCTTTTTGCTCGTCGGATTTATCTACGAACGAAGGCATACGCGCCAAATTACGGATTTCGGCGGCATTGCCAACGTCATGCCGGTTTACGCGACGATCTTTGTCATCACGACGATGTCTTCGATCGGTCTGCCGTTTCTGAACGGTTTTGTCTGCGAATTTCTGATCATGCGCGGAATGTGG
>CADEFG010000773.1 GCA_902826505.1 uncultured Acidobacteriota bacterium | reverse complement strand
CACGGAGCCGCCGGGCAATTTCAGCTCCGCGGCGAACATCCCCATCGCGCCGGCGAAAGCCGAGCATCGTGCCACTGCGGCGACATGGCGCAATTCTTGTTCCGAGTGAGCGCCATGTCGCCGCGGGGCATCGTCGTTAGATCGACAGTCCGACTTCGCCTTCCAGAACCTGTTGCTCGAGGCGCGGACGCTCGCCCGGTTTCCACAGCTTGGCGACATGCACGACGCGGTAGCGTATCGGACCGCCATCCGGGCTCGCGCTGCGGCTGATCGGGCGCGGGATGCACACGAATTCGGTTCGCATCTTATCGCCGGTGAGCTGCACCTTCGCATAGCCGTGTCCGCCTAGATCGACGAATTCGAGATGCGGCGCAAGCTGCGGGTTCGAAAGCGCCAGTGCGCGCTTGAGGTCGAAGTTTTTCGCGTATTCAAGACAAGAACGGACGCCATGCCGGAGCAGCATATTGTAGTTCCAGTCCGGCTTGCCGCCATCCGTCCGGTCAGCGAGGAAAAGCGCTCGGAGCGGATGATCTTTGCGTAAGCCATGCTCTAAGGCTTCCATCGTGCCGGGGCTGACGAGCGACGCGCCGACGAAGCTCAACCCCACGGGTTCGAATTTCCGCGGCGGGAGCTCGGCGGCGGCGTATCCAGCCCAGAAGCTGTGGCGGTCTCCGGAGACAATCGCGAAGCCGGTGATCTTCGCGTCACGCACGAGGTCGTAAATCTCCTTGCGCTCGGCGTAAGCCGCGCCGTAATCGTTGCTCCCCGCCATCCCGTACGTGTCCGCGTCCCACGGATTCTTAACTATTCCGGCGGGCAGGTTTTGCATGTCCACCCGGTTGTCGAGAGCCCCATAAGAATTACCCCAGATCTTCCAGGTCGCCTTCGACTCACGCAGCTTTTTTTTGAACCATGCTTTCTGTTCGACGCCGAGAATAGTCCGCGGCGGCTTGTCCTTGCTCGGGTTCGAGATGCGTACGTCGCGAAAGTGAAGCTCGGCGGGCGGCTTTCCGCCGTTGAAGGCGCGACCCGCGTCGAGAGCAATCATCGCCTCTTCCGAGAAGTAGCCCCGAAACGACGGATCGTAAATTTTTCCGACCTCTTCGGCGTCGGACGGATCGTCGCCGCAGAAGCTGTGCTGGTCGGTAATGAGGAGGTCGAGGTGCTTTCCGTAGCGGAGCGCCCGGTAAGCGATCAGGCTGCGGATCGCGGTCAGATTGTTCGGCTCCAGCCCCAGCCCGTTTTCGTCCCACTTGTCGATCAAAACGTTCTTGACCGCGACCGCCCCGAATTCGTCGAGCGAGCCGCTCGGCGGCGACACGCGAGCCGGAATATATTCGAACCAGGCTTGGTTGGCGGCGACCTTAACGGTCTGTCCGGGCTGCGGAGGACCGCCTGCCTGGACGATGCTCTGGCGTCCCTGCCACGAGAATTCGTGATTGTCCCAGATGCAGACGAAAGGAAATCGGGCGCGGGCATCCTGCAGGTCGGGGTCGGCGAGATAGCCCTTGTAGACGGCGCGGTAACCGTCAACGGTCAGCGGTACGTGGAAGTTGCTGACCTTTAGACCGTCTGAAATGCGCGCGACCTCGTAGATCGTGCGATCGTAGCGCGTCTTCACTTCTTCGGGATATTGAACGACCTCGTAGATAAAGTCGCCGAGATGCAGCACGAAGCCGAGCTGCTCTTCGGGACGCGCGCGCTCGTCTTCAAAGATCATCCGGCGATAAGCGTTGAGCTTTCCTTCGTTGATGTCCTGGCAGCTGACGAAGGCAAAGTTCACCGTCCGCGCGTCGTTCGGTCGCGGCGCGGTGATCGTGCGGCCGATGCGGCTGCCGTTGCCGTCCGCGTCGGTGAATCGATACCAGTAAACCTGTGCCGGCTTGAGCCCGCCGACGAGCACCCGTGACGTCCAATCGGACGCCAGTGAAACCGGAGCGCGCGACTGCGCTACGACCCGGCGGAAGCCCTCGTCTTCCGCGATTTCGACCGTCAATATCTGGCGCTCGCCTTTATCGAAGGGGCGGCGGGTCCACAAGAGAACGCTGTCAGGCGCGGGATCGCCCGATGCGACGCCTTCCGGGAACAGGTCGCGCCGCTCCTTCCAACTTATGGTAGAAGCGTGTGTCTTCCTTGTGCCCAACATTAGAACCGCACCGAAGAACGCGGCTTGTTTAATAAATTCTCGACGGTTGATTCTGCTCATATCATTTTTCTAAAAATCCTTTTTTACCAAATCACAATCAATAAAGTTTAATCATCAAAAATTAAGTAAAAATGTTGATAAATTGGCTCTTTGGGGACAGGTTTGTAACCAATCAAAATCCTTAAAACAATTGTTACTAATTTCTTCCCTCCTTGTTAGGAGCAAATTATAACTGGCTCTCTAAATGCATCGCGGTCCCCGGAGAGGGATTTCATCAATTTATTAACCCAAAAGTAGCATAATTTTCAAATATAAATTCTTTTTTGTGACAGACGGAAGATTATAGGGATAAAATTGACTAAATACTTTGTAATCTCAGTTTGTTAAGTTTCCAAACTTGGCGGCTTGGCGGGAAATAAACTTGTCATCAATGGATAAATTAATTTCCCGCCAAGACGC
>CADEFG010000772.1 GCA_902826505.1 uncultured Acidobacteriota bacterium | reverse complement strand
TTTTTTCGCGCCAGAGATCGGGCGAAAAATTGTCTTTCGATTTCGATAAAGTGTAACGCGCATTAAACGAGAAACCGCTTGAAAAACGTCGTTCAAAACGCAGTTGAAGCGAATTGAAATCGGATCGGGCGTCGTTGGTTGTCAAGCGTATAAAATTAAAATCCGGGTCGGCGTCCAAAAGGGAGCGCGTCAGAAAAAGCTGGCGTCCCGCCGAAACGGTATAAGTTGCCGTAAAAATAAAGTTGCGGAAAAGCTTCTGTTGAAATTCGGCGAAAACGTGCCAGGTGCGCGGCGTTTGCAGCTCGCGGTCGAAAACGAGCAGCGGTGTTAAAGAATTTGCCGGTGCGGCGGTAAAAAACGTGTTGCGCGCAAAACTTCCGGCGGCGAACGGAAAAGAATTCGCAAAACTTTCGCTTGCCGCCGAATTTCCGTTGTCGAAGTAGAGACCGGCGCCGCCGCGCAGAAGCGAGTTGCCGCTGCCCGCGAGAGCGATCGTAAAACCAACGCGCGGCGCAAAATTGCCGGTCTTATCGGGCATTTGCGGCGCGGCATTTTGAAAATCCGCGTTTCCAGATTCAAGTTCGGGCGCAAAATCCGCGTCCCAGCGCAAACCGAAATTCAAATTTAATCGCGACGTCACCCGCCAATTGTCCTGCGCGAAAAGCGAAAAATTATTCAGTTCGGGTTTGCCGGAAATATTTCTGTCGATTTCCGCGATCCGCGCGGCAGTTCCGTTCAATCCCTGGCTAATTCCGGCAAACAGCACATTTCGTTCGCGATTTGCCGCGCCGATATCGAGCGATAAACGGCGGAAATTGACGCCGAAATTGAGATTGTGACGACTTGCGTTCCAGATAACTTCGCCGGTCGTTTGAAATTGATCGACCATCGTTGCGAGCGGGTTGCCGAGCGCGATTGCCGAATTTTTGCCCGTAAAATCGTATTTCAAAAAATCGAACGGCGTCGCGAAAAGCGCCGCTGCAAATTGAGCGCCGCCGAAATTATCGAGCGAAAATTGCTGACCGGTTTGGTTGCGGCTGAAATTAACGCGACCGTAAATCGCGACCGACGAAACCGGCGAGAAACTTGCATAAACCGAAAGCGATTTGGAATTTATGTCGAATCGCCGCCAAGTGTTGAGCGAAAAATCGCGGTCGCCGCGAGTGGTCGCATCTGAATCGGCAAGGCTAAATCTTCCGCCCGCGCGCAGGTTGGACGCGATTTGCGAATCGATCCGCAAACCGAAGATATCGTGCGCCGCCGGGTTTGTGAAGCTTGCCGCAAATTCGGCGAAACCGTCGGACGTTGCGCGCCCGTTCGCGACCGGAAAGGCATTAAAAAGCCCGCGCATTTCGGGCGAAGCCGTTTGGCGGGCGCTTAAATTCGGAACTTCGGTGACCGCAAACGCCGGTTGGCGAAGCCGCAAACCTTCATAGCCGCCGAAAAACCAGAGCCGGTTTTGCCAAATATATCCGCCGAGCACGCCGCCGAACTGATTGAGCCGCGCCGCCGGACGTGCAAGCCCGCGCGAATTGGCAAAAAAGTCGTTCGCGTTCAGCTTTTCGTTGCCGAAAGTTTCAAACAGCGAACCGTGAAAACTATTGTTTCCGCCGCGTGACCAAAAATTTACCTGCGCTCCGGCGGTGCGTTGTTCCCCTGCCGCGCCCATTGTGCGAACGGTCACTTCCTGCGTCGTGCTGAGCGCCGCCAAACTGTTTGTGCCGCCCGAAGCGGTCAGCGTCGGCAATGCTCCGGCATTTCTGGAAAGCGAGGTTTCGTCCGCCGAAATTCCGAGATTGGCTGATAAATTATCGACCGTAAAATCGTTCGAGGTCGGACGCTGACCGTTTGACGAAACCAATCCGCGCCGTTCGACCGAAAGCGTTTCATTGGTTTGCGTGACGCCGCTGGCAGCCGAAAAGAAAGTTTGCGCACCGCCCCCGCGCCGGAAATAAAAAACGGGTCTGCTTGAAAAAAAATCTTCCGAGATCGAAGTGCGGCGACGGAAAAAAGTCTGCAACCCGGAGTTTATTTCGTTTTGTAACTTTGCTTGGCGGCGAAAACTTCGATTTACGGTCGGCAAGAAAGCGGACGGCGTTTGAAAAAACAAGACGGCATTTGGCGCGTCGGTTTTTTCCGTGATCTTATTGACGAATTGTAAGTTTTCGGTCGTCTTTTCGGTTTGCGCACAGACAATTAACGAGAGCGAAAGACAAAAAAAATACATCGCAATTGCGCGAACAAAGAGAGATTTTTGACGCATAAACCACGCTCCAAGTTTTGTGATTATTAGATTTATAAAACCAACTGCCGTTTCAAGTGATGCCCCGAGATTTCGATTTGGTTGCTTTGAGGGAAAAATAAGTTGTAAATCCCAAGACTCAAGTTTGGCAATCAATCTACTTGAGACTTGGGACTTGAGACTAGGGACTTGGGACTTGAAACTATTTAGCATCAGTTCAGGATAAGCACGGAACGCCGTCATCGCGGGCGGCGTTCCGTCGCGCAAGCGGCGTCGAACGCTTCCATTTCTTGAGAATTTAAAAGTTAGAGAGTCATTGAGCGTTTTTCAAACGCGGTGCCGCCCGCGATGACGGCGTTCCAAGCGATC
>CADEFG010000771.1 GCA_902826505.1 uncultured Acidobacteriota bacterium | reverse complement strand
GTCAATGCGCAGGTTTTGGCTTCGACGCAAAATGCGGAAACGACGCGCGATTTTCTCCAAAACGAGCTTAATATGGCGAAAAACGAGCTTGATACGAAAGAAAAAGAACGGCTCTCCGTAATGATGCAAAACGTGGACACTTTGCCCGAATCGGCGCAGGGCTTGATCGCGCAGCTCGACGGTTTGCGAAAGCGCGAAGACAGTATCGTCAAGGAAAAAGAAACGCTGGCGATGGAAAAAGGTCGGCTCAACGACCAGATCGCTTCGAACAACCGGCAGATGCGGCTGATCGAAGATTACGGCGAAAAAGATACACAGGACGCGGCGCGGCAGGCTTCGCAGATCGAAGACACGCCCGCCTATGCGCAGCTCGTCAACAAACGCGCCGAACTTTCCGCGCAGCTCGATAAACTCTTGAAGGTTTTCAAAGAAAAACATCCCGATGTGCTTTCCAAAAAAGACGAGATTGCGCGAATCAACGACGAGATCGAAAACTTAAGAAAAAACACCGACAAACGCGTTTTGGTCGCCAGTCAATCGAGCACGCGCAAAGCCGAGTTGCAGAAGAAAAATCTCGAACTTGAAAATCAGCGAATCCAAAGCCAGATCGGACAGATCGAACAGCAGATTCAGTATAAAGATCAGGAAGTTCAGCAAAATTCGGGACAGATCGGAATTTTGGAATCAAAGATCAACACGATTCCGAACGTCAAGGTCGCGCTCGAAGGCATCAACGCGCAGTATCTGTCGGCAAAACAAAAATACGACGATCTTTCGAAAAAGATCAACGATGCGTCATTGCAGGTCAACCGCGAATCAAACGCGCAGGGCGAAACGATCCGTGTCCAGGACGCGGCAAACTTGCCCGAATCGCCGGTCGCGCCGAAACGCGCGATGCTCACCGGACTCGGCGGAGCGATCGGTTTGGCGATCGGTTTGTTTTTGGCGGCGATCTTCGAACTGCCGCGGATTTTCAAGATTCAGAATATCGAAGACGCCAAGCATTATACGGGTTTGCCGGTTCTCGCCTCGGTTCCGCCGCTGCTTTCGCACGACGAAAAGATTTGGCTCAAACGCTCGCACTGGCTGCGCGTGATGGCGGGCGTGATCGCGGCGGTCGGCGCAATTCCGCTGATCGCGATGGTTCTGCAAGCGACGAGAGTTTTTGAGCGCCTTGTTTCATAAAGGATTTTGGATTTCGGATTTTAGATTTTGGATTTAATTTGAGATTTGAGATTTGAGATTCTTTCGGAGAAAGATTATGTATAAAGAATTTTTCGGATTAGAAGATACACCGTTCACATTAACGCCCGATCCGCGTTTTATCGTGTTCACGCCGAGCTACAACGAAGTTTTGGCGAGCTTGTATTACGGTTTGGAGAATGCCAAAGGCTTGATCGTGCTGACGGGCGAAGTCGGGACGGGAAAAACGACCGCGCTTCGCTGGATTTTGCGGCGGCTCGATTCGTCCGTTTTGGCGGCGTATGTTTTTAACCCGCGGCTTTCGATCGACGAGTTTTATCATCACGTCACGCAGATGCTCAATATCAAGGACTGGACGAACAAAGCCGAACTTTTGCAGGTGATGGGCAAGGTTCTGGAAGAACGTCATCGTCGGGGCTTACGCACCGTTCTGATCATTGACGAAGCGCACGAATTGTCGGACTATGTGCTCGAAGAAATTCGTCTGCTGATGAATTTTGAATCCGACAACGCGAAACATCTGCAAATCGTGCTGACCGGACAACCGGAACTGCGCGAAAAATTGAATCAGCCGAATCTGCGCCAGCTCAAACAACGCGTCGCGCTGCGCTGCAAAATGCACGCGCTGCCGAATGTTGACGAGGTCGAACGCTACATCACCGAACGGCTTTTGATCGGCGGTTCGGATCAGCCGAATATTTTCACGCCCGGCGCGATCGATTTTATCTTTCAATGTTCGGAAGGTATTCCGCGCCAGATCAATAATCTGTGCGACAACGCGATGCTCGCGGCTTACGCGGCGGGCGAACAGATCATCGGTCGGCAGACCATCGAAGAAGTTGCCGACAATCTCGATCTGCTGCCGCGCAAAGAAGCGCTCATGACAAACGAAAGCGCGGTCGAAAACGTCGGTTCATCGCGAGTTCTGACCGCCGAAGCGCGCGAAGAACTATGGAGCAATCAAGCACGCGCCGAAAAAGCCAAACCGATGTTCAAAACCGAAAAGCCGGCAGCCAACGGCAATTCGAACGGCAATTCGAACGGCAATCCAAAAGAGAAAAAATCACCTTTTGACGATATGGACGACGACATCAGTTTGGAAATCGAAGAAGTCGGCGGATTTTATTAAAGTCCTGAGTCCGAAGTCCTGAGTCCGAAGTCAATTCGAAAATATATTGATATTAGACTCAAGACTCGAGACTCTGGACTCGAGACTAAAAATGCGGAGCATTTTATGAGTATTCTGAGAGCATTACAAAAAAAGCAAACCGAACAAACGGGCGAAACGACGGAAACACCGAAAGGAACCGTGGTTCCTTTCGAGCGCGTTGACCGCAAAAACGTCAAGCGCACGACGCCGCCCGAAATGTTTACGGACGAAAGTTTTAAGATCGGAACACCGAGTTTGGCG
>CADEFG010000770.1 GCA_902826505.1 uncultured Acidobacteriota bacterium | reverse complement strand
GCCAAGACGCTAAAGCGCAGAGTTTAAAACCTTACAAAATATAAAAAACACTGTAATAAATCCTCATTTTTTTAATTTTTTTAGTAATTCAAACGTTGCACCACCAGCGTCTTTGCAGGAAACAACCGGTAATTTCCCGCAAAGGCGCTGGTGGCGCAAAGGGAAAAACCGGATGCTATTCTAAATCCAAAGATCGAAAAGTTGCTAAATTAAAAACACGCAGAATTAAATTAAAAATGAAAAGTGCGGACAAATTGTCCGCACTTTTTCTTAGTTTTGATTATTAAATTACCGGTATACCCGAATATATCTGACATAACGGCGACCATTGCGGTAATAAACCTGCCGGATCACGCGGACGCGCCGGGTATTGTTCCAGCGCCGGTTTCGATTCCAACGTCTCCAACGTCTTTGCGTCGCGCTGAAATTGTTGACCGAATTTTCCGAAACCGTGGTCGTTCTTTCGTTTGAAGTTGCAGCGGAACCGAAGACCGGTAAAAAGATCACCAGCGAAACCGCTGCCAAAACTAAAGTCGTAAATTTTTTTAACATATAACTCTCCCTTGTTCGTAAATTTGACGCGAACCAAAATGGTGTCGCGCAGGTTTCCAGAATAACAATTTAATTATTCGAAAGGCAATATCTTTAATTGCTGAAAATACGTTTTTTCGCTTTAACTCTTTTTCAAAATCTTGTATTTTCAAACTGATGAAAAATAAATTTTTACCGGTCGGATTGATTGTCATTGGCTTATTTGTTTCGTCCATCTGTCTGGCACAAGAGACCCCGCGAAATCTCACGGTGGCTGGTTTATCAAAACCAGTTACCGTCAGACGAGATGCCCGCTCGATTCCTTATATCGAAGCCGCGACGGACGCCGATCTGTATTTCGCGCAAGGCTACATAACCGCTTCGGACCGGCTTTGGCAGATGGATCTGCTGCGCCGGATTTCGCGCGGCGAGCTCGCCGAAATTTTCGGCAAACAGGTACTCGAAGAAGACAAACGCTGGCGGCGGATGGGATTTTCAAAAGTTGCCGAAGACAGTATGGCAACGCTTAACCCGGCGCTCAAGACCGCGCTTGAAAATTATGCGCGCGGCGTCAATGCTTATATTTCGACGCTTGACAAAGAATCTTTGCCGGTCGAGTTTAAGATTCTGCAATACCAGCCCGCGGCTTGGAAACCGACCGACACGATCTGCATCGGGAAAATTTTAGCCGACGGTTTGAGTTCGACCTGGCGACAGGATCTGATCCGCGCCTCGCTCAAAAATTTACCGCCCGATAAACTCACCGATCTGACAAATAATGTGACGCCGTTCGATGTCGTTCTATACGGCAAAGATTTAGCCAAAACCGAAAGCCTGAAGCCGAAAAACCAAACTCTGGTTGAAATTTCGGGTGAAGTTCTGAGATTTGCCGAAAACGATGCAAAGGTGCGTGAAGATTCACTTTCGCGCGTCGGGCTTTACGCCGAAGATTTGGCGGCGAGCAATAATTGGGTGATTTCCGGCAAACGCACCGCCGACGGCAAGGCTTTGCTCGCGAACGATCCGCATCTTCAACCGGCGGCGCCCGGAATTTGGTATCTGACGCATCTGTCAACGCCCGATATGCGCGTTTCCGGCGTCACGTTTCCGGGCGTTCCGGGCATCGTGCTCGGTCATAACGAACAGATCGCGTGGGGCGCAACAAACGTCGGTCCCGATGTCCAAGACCTTTACAAAGAAACATTTAACGACAAGGGCGAATATCAAACGCCGACCGGCTGGGAAAGGATCGTCGTCCGCCAGGAAGCTATAAAGTTCCGTCCAAACCCGCTATCGCCCGCGACCGAAACGCTCACGCTCGATGTCGAAGAAACCCGCAACGGCGCGATCATTTCCGATGAAATCGGACAGAAATTCGCGCTCAAATGGACGGCGCGTGACCCGAAAAATCAAGAGTTCGAAGCATTTTTTTTACTGAACCGGGCAAAGAACTGGACGGATTTTCAAACCGCCTTGAAAGCTTACGGCGGGGCTTCGCAGAATTTCGTCTATGCCGATGTCAAGGGAAATATCGGTTGGTATGCGGCGGGCAGAATCCCGATTCGCAAAACCGGCGACGGTGCTTTGCCGTATGACGGCGCAAGCGGCGACGGCGATTGGGTCGGATCGATCCCGTTTGAAGAATTGCCGCATCTTTACAACCCGAAAGAAGGTTTTATCGTGACGGCAAATCAACGGATTGTCGGAACTGATTACAAATATTTCGGGGCGATGTCGCGCGATGCGGCGAATCCTTGGCGGGCGCGGCGGATCTATGATTTGCTGAAAGATAATACAAAGGTCACGATGGACGCCGTCCGCGACATTCAACACGACGTTTACAGCAATGTTTACGCGGATTTGGCGAGTGAGATTGTTAAAAATGAAGCCGCTTCGCCCGAAACTTTAGCCACGTTGAAAAATTGGGACGGCAAAATGACGGCGGATTCAAAACCGGGTGTGATCGTCAACGAAATCCGCAATTGCGTCGCCGGCAAAATCGCCGATGAAAATAAAGTCCCGCTTTTTGTCGTCCGCGAGAGGCTGTTGTATTGGGTCATCAAAGATAAAACGGCGCGCTGGCT
>CADEFG010000769.1 GCA_902826505.1 uncultured Acidobacteriota bacterium | reverse complement strand
CATCAAAAGGAAAAAATAAGAGAATTATTAGAAGCCGATTTGCTGAAGGAATGTGCGGCAATCGGACGCAGCCATCCTTTTGAGATTTCTCAGGACGCGCTGGAAATACTGGAAAATTACGATTGGGAAGGGAATTACCGCCAGCTACACAATTTTGCTACCCGCCTCGCCGTCGAATGTCTTGACGATAGCGTAATTACCGGCGAATCGGTCGAAAGGATTTTGGGTAAGCAAATCAGATATGGTTTGCGCGTCGCCGAAGAAGTAATTACCGTCGCTTTTGATCCGAAAAACGATAATCTCGACAGCATTTATCTGAGAGCCGCCGGACACGTTATTCAGCACCTCTTGACGGAAAACGGCGGAAGTCTGCGGAGCGCGGCGCGAAATTTGGGTGCGGATCATTCGACGCTTTCGCGGATTATGAAAAAATTTAATTCAACGGGCGAGACGCATAATTTCCCGCCGCCTCAACAAAAATTTGCCGTCGCCGCCTGAAATCGTTGACAATAAAAATGAATTTATAAAATTACCGAAAAATTATGACTGAAATCGAAAAAAACAAAGAAGCTGAAAGTAATGAAGAGGATTGGGCAATTATTCCTTTCATTGAGGCGGAAGATGATGCCAGATGGCAGCAACTTATCGAAGAAACCGATAAATTGATCGAAGAAACACGAACTTTGGAAGCTGTTCACGGCAAAATTTTGATGGAAAATAAATTGAGCGAGATTGTAATTAGTGAGGAAGAAGTCGAGGACGATCCTTTTTGAAATTGAACTTTAGAATATTGAAACTTATAAACCGGATGAATTAGCTCGTCCGGTTTTTTATTTTTGAAAGTTCAAAAACTATCGAAAGAAAAAAAGCGGTCGGCAAAATTTGGGAGTAAACAAAATGGAAATTTTAAGCAGCGGAGCATTCATCAATCTTGAAAATCAGGAAAAAATCGAGCAGTTAAAATTTACCGCCTTTGAGTTGGCAAACGCGGCGATGGAAACGACAGGCTTTGTCAACACGGAAGAATCGGGCAAAAATCTGGCACTCGAATTCTGGCAAGGCTTGGAATATATGTGCCGCGAAACAGAAGCAGCGACCATCAAGAATATTTTTCTTAATCATTTTCTTGATCGTCTGCGTGAGTTTCGTCTGACTCAATCAGCAGCAGAAATTGATTTGCCGCAGAAGACAGAACAGGTTGTTTCAAAGCAAATCCATCAAGCAGAAAAGCCAGAAGACGAATTTTTAGGCGTAATTGAATTGGCGGGGGATGAAGAAAACCCGCTGGAAGAGAATCAATCTGAGGTGAGGGTAAATTTAACGCAGCCGGAAGAAATTTCAACTTCGGAAGATTCTTCGTTTCAGGAAGTGGAAGTCAAAACTACCGAAAATATTTCACCTGAAACAGTCGAAGAAACGGCATCTTCAGCAAGTGAAATCGAAGAAAAGGTTGAAGCTGCAATGGAAAAACCCGTCGAAACAGGCGCGACGAGCAACAAATTGTCTTTGCCGGAAAAAGAGCCGTATCAGTTCAATAAATGCACGGTCACGGCGACAATTCAGATGCTTCCCGAAGGCACAGATGGCACAACGGTTAGAAAAGCCGTTTTCAGCGTCAGAACACACGATTTTGCGCCGCAAATTTCGCTTGTCGAGCTTGCCGGAAACAATTTAACGACGGAGATTATGCCCGAACTTGAAAAGGTTTTGGCGAAATATCAAGCGGATTTGCCGCTCAAAGTGATGGACAAATTGAAGAAGGAAAAAACGACGGCGAAAAGAAACGCGCCGAAGCCGACAACGGAAGCGAAAACGGTTTCTCAAGCGGCGGCAAAACAAGGCGAGGTTTCTTCATCCCAAACCGCAGAATCTGAAACGACTCAAACAAACTCTCCCGTAATTCCGCCGCCGGCGCAAACCGGACTGCAAGGCAGCCTTTTTGGATAATTACCCGGAACAAATAAAAAAGTTATGGAAACAACGAACACAACTACGGCTCAAAGCGATTCCGCCATTACTGAAAAAATTGCGGTTATCAAAATCGAAGGACAGGAATTTCCGCTCGAAGCGGTTTTGGCTGAGGACGATAAAATGCTCAAAACCGTTCTCCAACCGCATTTCTCGTCCGTTGAAAATGCCAATATCACGCGGGAAGTCAAAGATGGAAAGCTTATCGTTTCAATCGTTAAACGGGCGCAGCATAAAGGCGCGGCGGGTTAAAAAACATAAATCGAACACACCTTTTGAATTTTTGTGTAACGAGTCTGAGCAAATAAATCCGGCAATTCTTTTGGCGGAAGAACTGATGCGAAAAGATATTGCCGAAATTCTCGACTTTGACGATCTGGCGCGGGCGGAAAAAACTCTCGCTGTTTCAAGGCGCGAAATAGAAGCAGTAGCAAGTGGTTTTGAGGCTCTAATTAAAACTCCGGCAACGGCAAGCGAACAAATTCCAATCGGATTTTAATTGAAATGACTGTTAGACTTAGCGCAAAGCCGACAATCATAAATTGGAGCGATTCAGCCAAACCGTTTGGCGAAAAGCTCCATCAAGCGGTTGAATATCTCAAATTCAGAGCGCGAAACTTTAATGCTCTCGCGGCATACGAAACAGTC
>CADEFG010000768.1 GCA_902826505.1 uncultured Acidobacteriota bacterium | reverse complement strand
GGATTGCCGCGCCATTTGCGGGTCGAATTTGTTTTCACCGGCGTCCAATCGGTGCCGTTTTCGGAAGTCCAGATTTCCTTATGCGAGTTAGAATTTTCTTGTCTTTCGCCGTCGATCGCGCCGCCGCCCATCAGCCAGAGTTTGTCTTTGAAGACGACCATCACGTTTGGAACGCGCGGCGACCAATCGTTTTTTTCGGCAACCCGCGTCCAGTTGACGCCGTCCGCCGAATTCCAAACGTCATTGTGATATTTTTTACCGTCAAAACCGCCGACGAGCCAGATTTTATCTTTGAAAACCGCCGCGCCGTAAAAAACTCTTGCGGGCAGATTCGATTTTTCGGCAACCGTTTCCCAAGTTTTACCGTCGCGCGTGCGCAAAATTTTTGTTGAAAGTTTGAAGCTCAAATAATTTCCTTCGATCGCGCCGAGCGCGTAGATCGCGCCTTTGAACTGGACGAATTTTTGATACGCGGAATTCAAACCGCTTTCGGGCAATGAGGTTTTCGTCCAGTTTTTGCCGTCCTTTGAAAGCCAGCCGCCGTTGTTCAAGGCGAGCAAACTTTTATCTTCCATGACAAAAACCGGATAATTGTAGCCTTCGGGAAATTCGGCTTTTGGCGTCACATTTTGCCAGATATATTCGCCCGTTTTTGCCTCGGTTTTGGAACATGCCGAAATGGATAGACCGAAAAACAACAGTGCTATAATAATTTTTAGGTTCAACATTTTTCCTCCTTAAATTTCATCTAGAACTTTTTTTGCGAAAGCCTTTAATTCATCGAAAGAGGTCGTCGCGACCGCTTTGTTGACTTTGAGCCGAATCGTAAATTTTCCTTTGCGCGCCATGACGAAATGAAAGTTCGGTTTCTCGCTTTGCGCATACGCTTCGTCGCCGGTTCCGCTTAAAACCTCGATTCCGAGGTGATTTTTATTGGAATTCCAAATCGTTTCATAAATTTGTTTTGCCTGTTCTTCGGTCGAAGTTTCTTCGAGCAAAAAAAACAAATTTATTTCGCGGTTGCTCGCCGTGACTTTTTTGGCGGCTCGATATGTGCATTCAAATCTCGTTTTATCGGCGGTAAACGTCCACGAATTAGTGACCAATTCGACCGGCTGACCGAGAATTTTTTCGGCTTCGGCAAACGACAGAAATTTACAGGGTTTTACTTTTTCGCCCGCGACTTTGGTCTGACAATTTAATGACCCGACGGACGCCGAAAAAATCAGTAAAAACAATAAAATATTTCTTCGCATTTTCTTTAAGCACTCCACAGTTGGATATCGCGCGTCGCGCGCCAGATGCCGCCGGTGTCTTTTTCGAGCTTCAGAATCGGATTAAATCCGCCTTTTTTGCCCGCCGTTTCGCGTTCTCTTGAAGAGATCAGGCGATCGCCTTCAAACAAATAATTGTCGATCCAATCTTCTTTGAGGGTTTTTGTGGTGATCGTCGTGTGAATATGCGCGGCAAAGCGGTTTTCGGGATACGGCGCGGGTTTGATCGTTTGAAATTCGTATTTGCCTTTCGCGTCCGTCAGCAGCCAGCCGCGATAGCGCCCGTGCCGGTGTTCGCCGTTTCTGCCGTAATAACCTTCGATGTCGGTGTGATAAAGATAGATCAGAACATTCGGCGCGGGCGTTTTTCCGTCCGTCTCGAAAACCGTTCCCGAAATCAGCATTTTTTCGCCTTTGTCAGCGTCTTTCGACAAAACCGTGCGCCACGAAACGTCTTTCGGAGCGTCTTTCGCGCCGTTCCATTCGCCGTTCGTTTGAACGGCGTTTTTCTTAATCAAACTTAAAACGTCGTCAGACTTTTGCGCCAAAGTATCGGATTGACAGTTTAATAAAAGCGGAAACGCAACTGCCGCGAGCGATGCGCGTTTTAAGAATTCGCGGCGGTTTTCGGTTGCTTGATCCATAATTTTTTCTCCTTTCAAAAGATTTAACGATAATTTAGACGAAGCGGCTATCGGTTTTCTTCCAACTTTTTTTGAAATAAATTAAACTGTCTATATAACAGTGTTTATGCTCGAAACCGCCAGACTTTTTTTACGCCCGTTTAATGAAAAAGATATTGATCCGGTCTTTGCGATGCGCTCGGACACGGAGACGATGCGGTTTATCCGTCCGGTTCAAACACGGCACGAGGAAGCGGAAAACTGGATAAAGCTCGTTTCAAGCCGCTGGGCAAATGAAAAGATCGGCTTTTGCGCCGTGATCGAAAAATCTTCGGATAAATTTGTCGGCTGGTGCGGGCTTTGGCGCTTGAAGGAAACCGACGAGGTCGAAGTCGGCTACGCGCTCGTCAAAGATTTTCGCGGGCAGGGTTACGCCTCGGAAGCCGCCGAAGCGTTTTTGATCTACGGTTTTGAGGAATTGCATCTCAGAGAGATCGTCGCCGTCGCGCGTCCCGAAAACCGCGAATCGTGGCGCGTGATGGAACGGCTCGGCATGACCTACGATTACACGGGCAGATTTTACGACAGCGATCTGGTGCATTATTCGATTACGAAAAAAGAATTTTTAACTCAGAGAAATAAAGAAAAGCTCGCCGCCGATTAATTGTGATCGGCGTTCGCCGTCCACGAAAATTCGCGACAAAAAATTTATGTTGGAAACCGAA
>CADEFG010000767.1 GCA_902826505.1 uncultured Acidobacteriota bacterium | reverse complement strand
GCTTATGTTTTGGTGCATAAAAAAGTGCGTCTGCGGGCAAAGAACGAAAACGGCGCGGAAACGGAAGAAACCGAAATTTTCGCGTGGATCGAATTGTATCGAAAAATCAAAGGCGAGTGGAAATTGACGGCGGTCGTTTCGACCAATACGCCCGGAAAAGATTAAAAATGCCGACGTTAAAAGACAAAAATAAAATTGCGGTTTGCCTGATCTGGCTGATTTTGGTTTATCAGGCAAATGCCCAGCACCAGCATCAAAGTGCGGAATATGCGCCGGCTTTTAACGCCGCCGCGCTGCCCGCGCCGCCGCTCATGAAAAACATCGGGACGAGCGCGATAAAGATCACGACAAGCTCGGCGGCGGCGCAGCAATATTTTAATCAAGGCTTGAATCTGCTGCACGCTTTTTGGGACGTTGAAGCGTATCGCGCTTTTCGCGAAGCGGCGCGCAACGACGCCGCCTGCGCGCTTTGTTACTGGGGAATTTACAACGCGCTCGGGCAAAATTCGCAGGAAATGTCGGATGAAAGAACGGCGGCGCTGAAAAAAGCGGTCGAACTCGCACCGCAGGCGTCCGATCACGAACAATTTTATATCCGCGCGATTTCCCTTCTGGCGGAACCGGGCAAAGGACGCACGGCGTGGATTTCGGAAATGGAAGCGTTGATCGATAAATATCCAGCCGATACGGAAGCCAAACTGTTTTTGGCAAATTCGCTCTCGACGCCGGCGGGAAGTTACCTGCCCGACGGGCGACCGCGCGAAGGAAAAATCTACGGGCAGACGATCTTGCGAAATCTGCTCGCGACGCATCCCGATCACATCGCGGTTCATCACTACTGGATTCACGCGGTCGAAAACGGAATGAGACCCGAAGAAGCGCTGCCGAGCTGCGAAAAACTCGAAAAACTCGCGCCGAATTCCGGTCATTTGCTCCATATGCCCGGACATATTTATTACCGTCTGGGAATGTATGAAAAGGCGCGGAAAGCGTTTCTCGCCGCGCTCGAATTTGATCTGAAATATATGAAAGATCAAAAGATTCATCCGATCAACAACTGGAATTACACGCATAATCTCGATTATCTGGTCGCCAATTCCGCCGAGGAAGGTCGTTATAAAGAAGCCGCCAGTTACGCCAAAATGCTAGCGGAAGTGCCTGCGGACGATCAGCGTTTAAAGGCAACCGGACTCGGTTATTTGCTCTACGGCGGCTACACGGCGCTGACGCGTCTCGAAATGCGTTTCGGGTTTTGGGACGAAGCGATCAAGGATTTGCAGATTTCAAACAATCCGCCGCTTTCCCTTTCGGAAAAATATCAAACCGGAATTTTGAGCTACTTAAAAGGAATGAGCGCGGTCGAAAAAGAAAACGCCGCCGAAGCAAACAAAACCGCGGCGGAACTCGAAAAAATCATCGGCGATCTGGCGGCGCAAAAAGTTCAGCAAAACTCGGACTGGTATTTCGGCTACGCGAACCGAATTTTGGCGGTTCATATTCTGGATCTGCGCGGCTCGATCCTGAGCATCGAGGGCAAACACGAAGAAGCATTTAAACTTTTAAACGAAGCGATCGAAAAGGAAAAAAATCTCGGTTATTGGGAACCGCCGCATTACACGCGCCCGGTGCTGGAAAGTTTGGGCGCGGCTTACGCGCGAGCCGGAAAATTCGGAGAAGCGCGCGCCGCCTTTGAAAAAATCTTGAAAGCGCGTCCGAACAGCGGTTTTGCATTTTTGGCGATCGCCCGCAGTTTTGAAAAATCCGGCGACAAGGCAAAAGCAAACGAATTTTACAAACGATTTTTGAAGGTTTGGGCAAACGCGGATCGGGATTTACCGCAAATCACGGAAGCCGAAAAACGGTTTCGATAAATATTTTGTGAGGATTTTATGATGAACAAATTAATTTTTATATTGTTTTTTACTCTTTCAGGCATTTTGGCAATTTCGGCGCAAACGGTCGCTTTTACAAATGTCAACGTCATTCCGATGGACAAGGAACGCGTTTTGCAGAATCAAACGGTCTTGATCAAAAACGGCGTCATCGCTGAAATCGGCGCACAGATAAAAATTCCGAAAGACGCGCTGAAAATTGACGGGAAAGGCAAATATCTGATTCCGGGTTTGATGGATATGCACACGCATCTGCTTTCGGACGGCGACGAATATCCCGATTCGATCGCCGAGGACGAACTCAAAGTGATGATCGCGAACGGCGTGACGACGATTCGTCTGATGATCGGCACGCCCGAACAGCTCGTTTTGCGTACCCGAAGCTCGAAAGGCGAGATCATCGCGCCGCAGATCTATGCGGCGAGTCCGCATCTGACGGGCAGAGAACAAGGCAACAATTTCGTCGTCAAGACCGAAGAAGAAGCCCGCGAAGCCGTCCGCAAATCGAAAGCGGCGGGTTACGATTTTATCAAGATCACGACCTTTATCGATGCCAAAGTTTACGAAGCGGCGGTTGACGAAGCCGCCAAACAAAATATCCGCGTCGTCGGACACGCCGACAGCCGTTTTGTCGGCGTCGAACGCGCTCTTAAAGCGCGTCAGCAGATCGAGCATCTCGACGGTTATCTCGAAATGCTTTTGAAAACGGATGCGCCGATGAAGGGTTCGATCTCCGACATTTATATTTACAATCCGAAAAACTGGGAAA
>CADEFG010000766.1 GCA_902826505.1 uncultured Acidobacteriota bacterium | reverse complement strand
CCTTTTCATTCCCTTATTTGCCCAAAAACCGATCAAAGATCTGAAACCGACCGTGATTTTAATTTCGCTCGACGGGTTTCGGTATGATTATCTCGACAAGTTCAATCCGCCGACCTTAAATAAACTGGCGAAAGACGGCGTGCGCGCCAAATGGATGATTCCTTCTTTTCCGACGAAAACTTTTCCGAATCATTACACGATCGCGACCGGGCTTTATCCGGCGCACCACGGCATTGTCGAAAATAATGTCTATGATTTCGGGACGGTTTTTTCGATGTCAAAACGCAAGGAAGTGCAAAATCCGCGCTGGTGGTTTGGCGAACCGATCTGGGTGAGCGCGGAAAAACAGGGACAGATCGCCGCGTCGTATTTTTTTGTCGGGACGGAAACAAAGATCGAAAATTCGCAGCCGACGTTTTGGCGGGCTTGGAACGGCACGGTTCCGCCGCAAATGCGTGTTGATAAAGTTCTCGGCTGGCTCGATCTGCCGGTCGAAAAACGCCCGACGATGATCACGCTTTATTTTTCGGACGTCGATGATGCCGGACACGCTTTTTCGCCCGACGCCGAGGAAACAAAATATGCGGTTTTGAATGCCGACAGTTATATCGAACGGTTGATCAACGGATTAAAGGCGCGCGGGATTGATGAAACGGTCAATGTCATCATAGTTTCGGACCACGGAATGGCGCCCGTCAATTTGCGGCAAACAACATTTCTCGACGATCATTTTAATTTTTATTGGGCGGAAAGGATTCTCTGGACCAACGAGATCGTTCAGATCTTTCCGAAAAAAGGGAAATTGGACGAGATATTTTCAAAAATAAATAAATTAGAGCACGTCACTTGTTGGAAAAAAGAAGATATTCCCGACCGGCTTCATTACAAAGACGGAAAACGTGTCGCCCCGATCGTTTGTTCATCGGAAGAAGGCTGGGTGACCACGAGCCACGAGCGTTATGACGATTGGACCGGCGACCTCGACGATATTGAAAAACCACGCGGCGCCCACGGCTACGACAACCGTTATCAATCAATGCAGGCGACCTTTATCGCGCACGGCGCATCTTTTAAGAAGGGATTTATTGCCGAACCATTTGAAAATATACAGGTTTATAATCTGATGTGTCAGATCCTGGGCTTAAAACCGGCTAAAAATGATGGTAATTTGGACGTGGTTCGTGGTATGTTGAAATAAAACCGAGGCTGAACTGATGAAACTAACTTTTCTGTTGATAATTCTTTCTATTTTCTCTCTAAACTGCGGGAGTTTTTCTTCCAAAGCACAAACCAGCGCAAGTTCGGAAGTGAAAGTTGGCAATTCGAACACAAATCAGCCGAAATCAAATGTTAAAGCCAATAGTTTAGATATTTCAACGGTCGATTTCAAGAATTTTAGTTTTCCCGATCTGTTCGGCGGGAAAACGCAAAAGACCTTTACCTTAAAAAAAGGACAATTCAGAAACGGCAAACTTTCAACTGATCGTGTTTACACCTGGCGAAAATCATATTTTTTCGACATCACGGGCGACGGAAAAGATGAATCCGTCACTCATATCATCGCCGAAGGCTGCGGCAAGGATTGCGATTCGCACAGCTTGTTTTATGTTCATACGGTCGAAAATAACCAACCGAAATTGATCTGGAAAATTGCCCTGGGCTCGGAAGCGCTCGGCGGTTTAAAATCGGTCAACTTTAATAACAAGGAAATAACCTTAGAAGCATTCGGCAGCTGTACGTTAAAAGATGGGCTGATTTCAGCCGCATACGACGGAAAAGATCCGAAACAAATCCTCCCGTCAAATTACACACGTTTCGTTTTTAACTTGTCCGATAGCTTTTTTTCGGAAACCGACAAAGTGGTTCTGGCATTTACCGAAAAAACGATCGCCGATTATCGACCGAAAATCAGTTTCGGCGAACCGGAATAAAATTTATTCGGCATTGATCGTCAGAACCGCAATTTCCGGCGGCATCATAAAGCGGATCGGCAAAATGCTCGTGCCGACGCCCGATGTCACAAAAATATCCATATCATTTTCGCGCCGGTGACCGTACGAGTATTTTTGTCCGTAACTCGACGGCACGATCGGTGTTCCGAAAACCGGCAGCCAAACCTGTCCGCCATGCGTATGCCCGGAAATCATCAACTTGAAATCATTGCCGAGAGTTTTATGGTAATTCAAAACTTCCAAAATATCGGGACTGTGTTCCAAAACGATAAAATCGCCGACCTGCTCGTTCTCGGCGACGACCTTGCGGATATCCGTATCGAACGTGTTCCACGAATTGAGTTTTAAATGGTCTTTTAATCCGAGCAAACGGATTTTTTGCCCGTCTTTTTCGATGATTTTTATCTCGTTTTCGAGAACCGGAATGCCGACCCGCTCAAACTCCGCTTTTACTTTTTGACCATCATACCAACCATCATGGTTTCCCAAAACCGCGTAAACACCGAGTTTTGCCCGCAACGGTTTTAGGTTATCGGCAATCGTCGCAACCGGCATTTTAAGCTGCGTGTGAAGACGATCTTTTTCGGAAATATAATCGCCTAAAAGCACGATCAAATCCGGGTTTTGTTCGTTTGCCGATTGAACGACCAAGCGGATTTTTTCTTCCGTGACGCCGCGCGAACCGCCGTGAATATCGCTGATCGCGACGATT
>CADEFG010000765.1 GCA_902826505.1 uncultured Acidobacteriota bacterium | reverse complement strand
CGCTCGGCGCGCATGGCGTCAATATTCGTGCCATCGCGCAGGGCTCGTCGGAACGAAACATTTCGGCGGTGATCGAAACAAAGGACGTTCGCAAAGCCGTCAACACACTGCACGAAGAGTTTTTCTCGGACGGCAAAAGGCAAATAAATCTTTTTATCGTCGGGATCGGAACGGTCGGGAGCAAACTTCTTACCCAACTCGAACTGCAAAAAGACTATTTGTTGGAACAGATGAATTTGAATGTCCGGGTTGTTGGTTTGGCAAACAGCAAAAAAATGCTTGTGAACGAAGAAGGCATCGATTTGAATGATTATAAATCGCAAATTTCAAGCTCGGAACTGAATTCCGATTTGCAAAATCTTGCCGAAACGATCATTGAAAAAAACCTCCGAAACTCGATATTTGTCGATGTGACGGCAAACTCCGAGGTGGTTGGATTTTATGCGAAACTTTTACAAAAATCGGTTTCGGTAATTGCCTGCAACAAAATTGCCGCTTCTTCAAATTATGAAAATTATCAAACTCTGAAAGATCTGGCGCGCGAATATAACGCAAAATTTCTTTTTGAAACAAACGTCGGTGCCGGACTTCCAATTATTAATACCCTTAACGATCTGACGCAAAGCGGCGACAAAATAAACCGCATTGAAGCTGTTTTGTCGGGAACTTTGAATTTTGTTTTCAACAATTACGACGGCACGCGCTCGTTTTCGTCGGTTGTCCGGCAGGCGCAGGACGAAGGTTATACCGAACCCGATCCGCGTCTTGATCTAAATGGAACGGATGTCGCCCGGAAGATCTTGATTTTGGCGCGCGAAGCCGGATTTCATCTGGAAATGTCCGATATCGAAAACAATGGTTTCTTGCCCGAATCTTGTTTAGGAGGAAGCGTCGAAGATTTTTATACGGAAATGGAAAAACACGAAAGTTATTTTCTTGATTTGCTGGAAACCGCCAAAATTCAGGGGTTATCACTCAAATATATTGCTTCTTTCGATAACGGCAAGGCTTCGGTCGGTTTGCACAGCATTGACGGAGCCCATAATTTCGCGAATCTTTCGGGCAAGGACAACGCCGTCCTTTTTTACACGAATCGTTATGCGGATTTGCCGCTCGTCGTCAAAGGCGCGGGCGCCGGCGCGGACGTGACTGCCGCCGGAGTTTTCGCCGATATTATTCGGGCGGCAAAAATCTGAAACAAATCGCAAAAAAATATTGGCGAATTTCAAATTTTATGTTATAAATTTACTCACTTCATAATTTATTAGCATAGAATTGAATTCGATGAAAAACGGCTTGTATAATTCCGATTTTGAACACGACTCTTGCGGAGTCGGTTTTGTGGCTGACCTGAAAGGGCGAAAATCTCACAAAATTCTCAAAATCGCCATTGAAAGCCTCGTTCGCATGCATCATCGCGGGGCGAGCGGGGCGGAAGAAGCGACGGGCGACGGCGCCGGAATTCTGACGCAAATTCCGCACAATTTTTTTGCGCGGGAATGTGAAAGATTGCACATAATTTTGCCGGAAGCCGGTGAGTACGCCGTCGGAATGATGTTTCTGCCGCAAGATTCTGCTGCCCGAGAGCATTGTGAAAAGACATTTGAGCGAATCGCCGGTGACCATGATTTGCAGGTTTTGGGCTGGCGCGATGTGCCGACAAATAACTGGAATCTCGGCGAATCGACCAAAAAAGCACAGCCGTTCATTCGGCAGGTATTTATCGGCAAAACCGAAAAAATTGTTGATACCGACCATTTTGAGCGAAAACTTTATGTCACGCGCCGTTGGACAAAAGAACAGTTGACCCGCGAAGATTCCGCTTTTGACGAAACATTTTACGTTCCGAGTCTTTCGACCAAAACCATTATTTACAAAGGAATGCTGACGACGCATCAGCTTGCGACGTTTTATCTCGATCTCAATGATCTGGCGTTTGAAACCGGTTTAGCGGTCGTTCATTCGCGTTTCAGCACGAATACTTTCCCGAGCTGGAATCGCGCGCAGCCGCTTCGATATATCGCGCATAACGGCGAGATCAATACGCTTCGCGGCAATGTCAATTGGATGTATGCGCGGGAACAGCGTTTGAAATCGGAACTTTTCGGCGCGGATTTTTCAAAAACCCTGAGCATCCTCGACGCCTATGTCAGCGATTCCGGAGCGTTTGATAACGCGCTCGAAATGCTGCATTTAGCCGGACGGCAGCTTCCGCACGGCGTCATGATGATGATTCCCGAACCGCTTTCCGAAGCCAATCGGATGAGTGACGAGAAACGGGCATTTTATGAATTTCACTCGTGTTTGCTTGAACCTTGGGACGGACCGGCTTCGATTACTTTTACCAACGGTGAAATTATCGGTGCGGTTTTGGATCGCAACGGTTTGCGACCGTCGCGCTATGTAGTCACGAAAGACGGTTTGGTCGTGATGGCTTCGGAAGTCGGGGTTTTTGATGTCGAACCGGAAAATGTTTTGCAGAAGGGAAGACTTCAGCCCGGAAAAATGTTTCTGGTTGATACCGGTGAAGGGCGAATTATTGCCGACGAGGAGATCAAACAAAAAATCGCTACGGAAAAACCGTATCGCCAATGGATCACCGATAATTTGATCCATATCAACGATTTGCCGAAACCTTTTTTACTCATCAGCCGAATCACGAAA
>CADEFG010000764.1 GCA_902826505.1 uncultured Acidobacteriota bacterium | reverse complement strand
TCGCTGACCGCCGCTTTCAGAAAGTTCACCCAAGACGGCGGTCAGCGACCGCCTCCAAACGGTTGCGTTTATTATTTTTGATTTATGCACAACCTTCATTTAATTTGCTCTGTGAACTCTGTGTCCTCTGTGGCAGAATTAAAATATGAAAATTACAGTTTTAGCCGGCGACGGCATCGGCGTAGAAGTGACACGCGAAGCCGTCAAAGTTTTGTCGGCGGTCGCCAAAATTTACGATTTGGAAATCGAACTGGACGAGCAATTGATCGGCGGCGCGGCGATCAGTGCGACGGGCGCGGCGTTTCCCGACGAGACGAAAGAATCTTGTTTAAAGGCGGACGCGGTTTTGCTCGGCGCGGTCGGCGCGCCCGAATTTGATCATTTACTGCCCGAAAAGCGTCCCGAGATCGGACTTCTTCAGCTGCGCCAAGCGCTCGGCGGCTTTGCCAATCTGCGTCCTTCGAAAGCCTTTCCGGCGCTGATCGATTCGTCGCCGCTGCGGCGTGAGATTTTTGAAGGCACCGATCTTTTGATCGTCCGCGAACTTTTGGGCGGGTTATATTTCGGTCAGCCGCGCGCGATCGGCGAAACCGAAGCCTTCAACACGATGCGTTATTCGGTCGCGGAAGTCGAAAGAGTCGCGCGGGTCGCGTTCGAATCGGCGCGAAACAGAAAGGGAAAAGTCACTTCGGTCGATAAGGCGAATGTTTTGGAAACCTCGCGTTTATGGCGCGAAACGGTCGAAAAAGTCGCCAAGGATTACCCGGAAATCGAGCTCGAACATTTGTTCGTCGATGCTTGCGCGATGCATCTGGTGACGAATCCGACGCGTTTCGATGTCGTGCTGACGGAAAATCTTTTCGGCGACATTCTTTCGGACGAAGCCGCCGTCCTGACCGGCAGTTTGGGAATGCTCGCCTCGGCGACCGTCGGCGGCGCGATCGATCTTTTCGAGCCGGTGCACGGTTCGGCGCCCGACATCGCCGGAAAAAATATCGCCAATCCTTTGGGCGCGATCGCTTCGGTTGCGATGCTTCTGCGCTATACCGCAAAAAACACGGAAGCCGCCGCCGCGATCGAAAACGCGATTGACAAGGTTTTGGCGGAAGGCTATCGAACAATAGATATTTCGAACGACAAAGAGAATTTTGCGCGCACGGACGAAATCGGCGCGCTGGTTGCCAAATACGCGGTCGAATTTGCAAGCGTGCGCTCCAATTCGCAGGCAGTTTAAGTTCTTTAGCCACAGAGTTCACCGAGAACACAGAGATTTCTTTTTTTCTCTGTGAACTCGGTGCGCTCTGTGGCAAAATATATTTTTAATGATGAAAACGCTTTACGACAAAATTTGGGACGCGCATATCGTCCACGAAGAAGCGGGCAAACCGGCGCTGATCTATATCGATCTGCATCTCGTTCACGAAGTGACATCGCCGCAGGCGTTTGAAGGGTTGCGGCTCGCGGGTAGAAAAGTTCGACGTCCCGAACTGACCTTTGCGACGCTCGATCACGCGATCCCGACGATCAACCGGCATCTGCCGTTCAACGACAAAATCGCCGCGCAGCAGGTTGAAACTTTGCGCAAAAACACAAAGGAATTCGGCGTCCGGCTTTACGATCTGGACCGTATCGAGCAGGGAATTATTCACGTTTTCGGACCCGAACAAGGTTTGACGCAGCCCGGACAGACGATCGTTTGCGGCGATTCGCACACTTCGACGCACGGCGCGTTCGGTGCACTGGCGTTCGGCATCGGCACGAGCGAAGTCGAACATGTTTTGGCGACGCAGACTTTGCAGCAAAACAAAGCAAAAAATCTGCTGATCAAAGTGACGGGCGATTTGCCGTTCGGCGTGACGGCAAAAGACGTTATTTTGGGCATCATCAACGAGATCGGAACCGACGGCGGAACGGGCTATGTGATCGAATACGCGGGTGAGGCGATCAAAAATCTGTCGATGGAAGGCAGAATGACGGTTTGCAATATGTCGATCGAAGGCGGCGCAAAAGCCGGCTTGATCGCACCCGACGACGTGACTTTTGCGTATCTGAAAGACAAACCATTTGCGCCGAAAGGCGAAAATTGGGAAAAAGCGGTCGAATACTGGCAAACTTTGCCGAGCGATTCCGACGCCAATTTTGATAAAACCGTCGTCATCAATGCCAAAAATCTCGAACCTTTTGTGACGTGGGGAACGTCGCCCGGAATGAGTGTCAAAATTTCCGAAAGCGTTCCCGAATTATCCGCGGCAAAAGACGAAAACGAACGGAAATCGTTTGAACGCGCACTTCAATATATGGGTTTGGAGCCGTCGCAAAAGATCGAGGAAATTGAAATCAACCGCGCTTTTATCGGTTCCTGCACAAATTCGCGGATCGAAGATCTCCGCGCCGCGGCGCTCATTGCCAAAGGCTACAAGGTCAATGAAAAGGTCGGGGCGATGATCGTTCCCGGTTCGATGCAGATCAAAAAACAGGCGGAAGAAGAAGGTCTGGCAAAGATTTTCACGGATGCCGGTTTTGAATGGCGCGACGCGGGCTGTTCGATGTGTCTGGCGATGAACGAAGATATTTTACGCGAAGGCGAACGGTGTGCTTCGACCTCGAATCGTAATTTTGAAGGTCGCCAGGGGCGCGGCGGCAGAACGCATCTCGTTTGGCCTTCGA
>CADEFG010000763.1 GCA_902826505.1 uncultured Acidobacteriota bacterium | reverse complement strand
AGTCAAGCTCGAACGTGAATTCAATAATTATCTGGTTCCGATCTTTCAATTCGGAATCTTCAGCAACGAAGACATCGAAATTCATCCCGGACCGCTCCTGACCTTTAACGGTAAAGTTCACAGCAACGGGAACATTTACGCGTTGAGCAGCACAAAATTTCAAAAGCGCGTCACGGCAGCGGGCGAATTTGTCCGCGATTCGATGCGCGGCGGCGAACCGAACGCGCAGGGCGGCAAGGATGATGTCTGGTTTGAGATCAACGGCATCGATGTCCAAAGCACGCTCGGCAACGGGAGCGTGAAAGCCGGATCGGGAACGGTCGGCGGACCGAATATTGTCGGCAGTACGCTCGGGACGCGCGGATATTTTCCGGGCAGTCCGGACGGGGTCGCCAACCCGAACTGGGAAACCGAATCCGTTCTGCCGCCGGTGGCGGGAACTCCGAATCGTTTCGGCGGACAGCTTCTCACGCGGACAACCGGCGCGACGGTCTTAAAACTGCCGCTCGAGCTTGCCGGAAATTCGACCGCCGAACTGATCAAACGGGCGCTGCCCTCGGACGACGAGATTCTGACGTCTTCGCGTTATCATTCCAAATCGCAGATCAGAATTTTGCTCGACGATGAAACCGCCGGCAGCGGCGCGGCAAATGCGGCGGGCATTCCGGCGGGCAAAGGCGTTCTGCTTTCGGCTTTTATGCCCTCGGCGCTGAATGGCGGAAATGTTTTAAAACTCATCAGCAACAGCGGAACGATCACGGGTTCGGCGATCAGACAGGTCAATCCCGATAGTACGGTTTCGTCAAGTACTTCGTATGTTCGGACGGTCAAATCGATAGTCCCGCAGGTCAACACCGATTATGTGCCGCCCGGTGCGGGAATTAACGGGAGAATTTTGATCGAAGTCGTCAGACCGGACGGCACGACGGTCGATGTCACGCAGACGATTTTAAGTATGGGCGTGACCGAAGGCGAGCCGAACGGCATTGTGTATCTCCAGCGTCCGTTGTGGGCGGCGTATGTGCAGGGAAGCCGCGACCGGCTCGGCAACGGGTTCGATCTGACAAGTTTGACGCGCGGTTCGCAGACGATTGCCGATGGCGAGATTTCCGATCCGGCGGCTTTGTTTTATGCCAATCGCGGTTTTATCAATACAAATATGACCGCCGCCGACGAAGATGCCGGCGCATACCTGCGCCAAGCGGTTCCGAACGGAGCGTATAACTCGATCGTCCCGATCAATGTCTATAACGTGCGCGAAGGCTGGGTGCGAAGCACTTTGAGCGAATTCGATGTTTACGAACGCGGCTTGACGAGCGTTGTCGAGATCAATATGCGGAATCTGACCCGTTGGCTCGACGGCGTTTATGATGCCAATTTATTGGCGGGAACAAATGCCCTCAGCACGAATATCAACGACGAAGAAGGTTATGTCGTTTATGTTTCAGACCGGCGCGGCGATGTTGTCAAACCCGAATATCTCGCCAACGGAACTTCTTTTGCCAGCACCAACGGAATCGTTGACAACGAAGATATTTACGGACCGAACGGAGCTTTGGACGCGGGCGAAGATGTCATTGATTTCGGTTGGAGTGTCGGCGGCACGAGTAAAAAGGGAACTTTACAAAAAGACACGAACGAATTGCCCGATTCGGGCACGATCTGTTGTGCGCCCTCGCCGAGCAATGCGCCGGTTGCGAGCCGCTTGACCCGCGCCAACAGCGTCCTGAGCTGGGACAAATTAAGCTATGTCAATACGAAAAATTATTTCCGGCGGGCAGTCCGGCTTTTCGACGGCGAAATATTGGCGCCGACCGGAACGGGCGGAAAACTTTCGTCGACCAAAGGCATTACGGTCGCGTCGGAAAATATGGTCTATATTTGGGGCAGCTACAATACGACCGGCATTACCGGCATTCCCGTCAACGGTTCGACCTTGAACGACGGCGGTTATACGGGAATCGAAGTTCCGTCGGCGATTGTCTGCGACGCCTTTATTCCGCTTTCCAAAACGTGGTTCGATGCGACCAGCGCGCTTTACCCGGAAGGCTCGGGGAGCGGCGAAACCTACCGGATGGCGGACGAAAATTTACCGTCAACGACCCAGAGCACCTCCGTCCGCGCGGGAATTATTGCCGGCACGACGATTTCGAGTTTGACGCAAACGCCGGGCAGAGATTCGGGCGGTCAAAGACGCGGCGGCGGAATTCATAATTTCCCGAGATTTCTGGAATATTGGACTTGCAATTCGGGAACTTGCCCCTGGAATTATAGCGGTTCGTTCATTCCGCTCTATCATTCGACGCAAGCCGTTTCGCAGCACGAAGATTTTCGAGGCGTCAATTATGCGCCGCCGCGCCGCAACTGGAGTTTTGATTCGACCTTTCTGACTCCGAATAAACTGCCGCCCGGCACGCCGTTTTTCCAATATGCGCAAGCGACGGGTTTTCGCCAGAGTCTGCGCTAAATTTCAGGAGTTGGAGCCATGAATAATCTGAAGGGAAAAAACTACCAGCAAGGCTTTTCGATCATGGAGCTGATCGTCGTGATCGCGATCACTTTGATCGTTCTGGCGGCGGTTTTTGCGCTGATGCGCGGAGCGATTTCAACCGCCAACGCCAATTTTGAGATGACCGGCGCCACCCAGGGACTGCGCAATGCCCAGGAATATTTGA
>CADEFG010000762.1 GCA_902826505.1 uncultured Acidobacteriota bacterium | reverse complement strand
TCGCCATGATGAAGCCGCCCGGACATTCGCCGAAAACGGTATCAAGGTCGTGCAGGATTTATGCCTGATGGTCGAACATCGGTATCTTTAAAACGATGACGGCTTTACGCCAAACAAAGAAAAAGCTTTGAAGACGTCAATCGTCAATCGAAATGATCGTTTATTTGATAATTTCAACCAGCCAATCATTTACCTGGCAGTCAATGACGAGGTGAATTCGATCTTTTTCACCGTTATTCTCGACGCGGTGTTTTTGCGCGAAATCGAGATACCAGAGCTCGCCTTCGTGCATCGTCACGCGTTCGCCGCCGAGATAAAATTCGACTTGCGGATTTGTCACAACCGGAATATGCAGACGAATGACGCCGTCTTCAAAGCCCATAAAAAAATCTTTATGTTCGCGAATACGTGCGCCCGCGCCGAGCAGCATAAACCGCACCGCTTCTTTTTCGCATTCGATCCGCTCTAAAATTTCGCGGACGTACGCGCAGCGCGCGAGAATTTCGGTGTCGGCAAAATCATCCGGTGAATGCGGGTCGGGATAGATCTGTTTTGTGCGCCCGCCGTTCGAGCGCAGCGCGGCAACGCTCCAATTGCCCTCGTAGTTATACTGATTGAAATGTTCGATCCATTCGTCGGGCGCGACTTTCGCCAGATCGTTTTGCAACAGCGCGACATCGAATTGAAAAGGAAGTTTGACGTAATCGGGCATAAATTAACGATAATTTTGATGTATGTTACCGTTTTTTGACCCGCGAATAAAGCCGTCTTCAATTCAAAAATTAAATCCGCGCGTCAGCCCGCGCAATTGATCGCCCTGTAAAACGATCATCCGGACGAGCCAGAACATTCCGACAACGACCGTCAGGATCAAAACATTCATCAAGAGAACGGTCAAAGCAAATACTTTTTCCGATTCCTTTGGTTCCTTCAGATTATTTTCACGCATCTTTTTTTTTCCTTACTTTTTGTGACTTACTTCACCAATTAACGCGATAATTTTTTAGAAAAACGCTAAATTTTTCTGTCGATAAAATTCGTTAAAATAAAGAATTGGGATTCAAAGAAATTTGTGTAACTTAACGGTCGCCGAAACCGGCTGATCCGGTCGCGTTTGAGGAGGTTCTAAATCGTCAGGCAAAACTCGACAAACGGCAGAAAAAGTTGTTGTAATAAGAAAATTAGTCAATTTGAGCAAGGACGAAACAGGCGCCGCGCAAGTTCGCCGTCATCGGAAGATTGCCAAATTTTCATCCAAAAGGAAACAAATTATGATTTTTTCAGACCGCAATTTATCGCAGAAACTCGAACGCACCGAAGCCCGCGCGAACGCTTCGTTTGTCGAAGCGCGCGCCGAATTGTCGCCCGAAACGCAAGCCGAATGGATCGAGGTCGCGGGCGCCTATGCGATGTTTGACGGCGTCGAATCGCCCTTGACGCAGACTTTCGGACTCGGCGTTTTTGATGAAATCGGCGTCAAAGAGTTAGAGCGGCTCGAAGCGTTTTTCAAAGCGCGCGGCGCGCCCGTTTTTCACGAAGTCGCGCCGCTCGCGGATGCCGGGCTGATGGCTTTGCTCAATGAACGCGGTTACCAGCCCGTTGAATTGACGAGCGTCATGTTTCAGGAAATTGACAACTTAACTTCGCTTAATGTGCCGATAAATCCGCTGATCAAAACGCGCATCATCGAAACGGACGAAGCCGGGATTTGGGCGCAGACTTCTGCCAGCGGTTGGGCGGCGGAGATGGCAGAACTCGGCGATTTTATGTTCAATTTCGGACAGATCAGCGCACAAACAAACGGCGGATTTCCGTTTCTTGCCGAGCTTGATAACAAACCGATCTCTGCCGGAATGCTGTTTATTTATAATGATGTCGCGATTCTCGCGGGGGCGAGTACGGTTCCCGAAGGTCGTCGAAAAGGCGCGCAAACCGCGCTTCTCGATGCGCGTTTGAAGTTCGCCAGAGCGCAGGGCTGCCGGATCGCGACGATGGGCGCCGCGCCCGGCAGTCAATCACAGCGAAACGCCGAAAAAAACGGCTTTCGCATTGCTTACACGCGCACGAAATGGCATTTAAGGGATTAACTTTCAGGCTGCTTTTCGTTTACTCTCGGGCATTGACCAAAACGATCGCGAGCTCGCCGTTATCATCCAAAACGTCTGTCTTGACCAGCTCGCTGTTGGTTAGATGATGCAGATAAACGAGCGGCGTTAAGACCAAAATTTGTTTCGTGTTCTCGCGATTCATTTCGTCGGTCACCTGCGAAACGCCGAACAGACGGTTTTGTTTGCCGTCGCCGTCGCGGACGAGTCTGCCCGCCGCGTAAAATTCCGCCGAATGTGAAACCGTGTGCAGCGTCAGGATCTTTTCGCTTTTGTAACCGCGTGAATCGGCGGTGTCGATCAGATGTTTGACGGTTTCTTCGTGCAGAAAACCCGTGATAAAAAATTGCGCAACAATTGCCACACCGGTTAATGTCAGCGCGGCAACGAGCTGCAGGACGATCTGCCGCGTCCGCGATTTTTGGACAAACCGCCAAACCGCCTGAGCCGTCAAAACGAGCGCGGCGGGCAGTGCCGGCAAAATATAACCCGGAAGTTTTGAACCCGAAACCGAAAAGAAAACCAGCGGCACAATCAGCCACGCGGCGGCAAAAGTCGAAAGCCCGGAATC
>CADEFG010000761.1 GCA_902826505.1 uncultured Acidobacteriota bacterium | reverse complement strand
TTATCAATTATCTATCATCAATTATTTCGTAGATGTTTTCTGCGAGAGAAACGCTTTTGATCTCGAACAATCGCGCAAAGTTTTAGAAACTGCCAAAAATCTGGGCTTCAAACTGAAAGCGCACGTTGACGAATTTACAAATCTCGGCGGCGCCCGAATGGCGATCGAGCTCGGCGCAACTTCGATCGATCATCTCGACGCGATTTCAGATGAAGAAATCGCGCTTCTTGCAGAATCCGATACGATCGGAGTCGTCACGCCGACCGTCAATTTCAATTTCGGCTCGACGGAATTTGCCGACGCTCGAAAATTTATCGATGCGGGTTGCGCCGTCGCGCTTTCGACCGATTACAATCCGGGCAGCGCGCCTTGCCCAAGCATCCCGAACGCGATGGCGATCGCCTGCCGTTATCAACAACTTCTGCCTTCGGAAGCCTTCAACGCCGCGACCGTCAACGCCGCATTCGCCGTCGGATCGGGCGAAAAAATCGGTTCGCTCGAAACCGGAAAGCAAGCTGATATTTTAATATTCGACACCAAAGATTTTCGCGAGATCGCTTACGAATTCGGGGGAAACCTGATTGAGCAAGTAATAAAAACAGGCAAAATACTTAAGATTTAAACAAAGGATTACGCAGATTTACAATAAAAATCTGTGAAAGTTGTAAAATCTGTTGTGAGATTTATGAACGAAATTGTTTTAGACGGCGAAAGCCTGACGTTTGAACAGGTCATTGCGGCGGCTTACGGCGCTCCCGACGAGCCGCGCGTTATTTTGTCGGAAAAAGCTAAACAACAGGTCAATAGTGCTTCGCAAGCGGTGCAGAAATTACTTGAACGCGGCGAAATTGCTTACGGAATTACGACCGGATTCGGCGCGTTCAAGGACAAAATTATTTCGCGCGAGGAAGTCGAAAAGCTGCAAAGAAATATCGTCGTCAGCCACGCCGTCGGCGTCGGGAAACCCTTCGACACGCCGACGACGCGGGCAATTATGCTGATTCGTGCGAATACTTTGGCGCGCGGATTTTCGGGCATTCGGCTCGAAACCTTGGAGCTTTTGCTGGAATTCCTGAATCGCGGAATTCATCCCGTAATTCCCGAAAAAGGAAGTCTCGGCGCGTCGGGCGATCTGGCGCCGCTCGCGCATATGGCGTGCGTTCTGATCGGCGAAGGCGAAACCGAATTTCAGGGCGAACGGCTTTGGGCGAAAGAAGCGCTCGAAAAAGCCGGTCTGAAACCCGTCAAACTCGCCGCCAAGGAAGGTTTGGCGCTGACGAACGGGACAACTATTATGACGGCGGTCGGTTTGCTTGAAACCGACAAAGCCAAACGGATGGCGGAATTAGCCGATCTTGCAGGTTGTTTGAGTCTCGAAGCCTTAAACGGCACGACGCTTGCTTTTGATGCGCGAATCCACGCGCTCAGACCGCATCCGCGCCAAATTCATTGCGCCGAAATCCTCCGCGACATCTTGCAGGGAAGCGAATTTACCCGCAAATTTGATTCATCGAATGTGCAGGATGCCTACACGCTCCGCTGTATACCGCAAGTTCACGGCGCGTGCCGCGATGCCGTCGCATATGCCGATTGGATGATCAAACTCGAACTAAATGCAGTGACGGATAATCCGCTTATTTTTATTACCCAGTCAGAACCGTCTGGCGTAGCAGATGGTTTAAGTCTCAACTTTGAATCAAACAATTCCAAAATGTATAATCAACCGCCCGTTAGCGCAGACGGTTCTGAACTTTACGAAAATATCGAAGTCATTTCGGGCGGGAATTTTCACGGCGAACCGCTCGCGCTGGCTTTCGATTATCTTGCCATTGCGCTTTCGGAACTCGGAAACATCAGCGAACGCCGGATTATGCGTTTGACTGACGAAGCCTCGAATGCCGGAGTTTTACCGGCATTTTTGACCGAATACGGTGGTTTGAATTCCGGCTTTATGATCGTGCAATACACCGCCGCCGCGCTTTGCACCGAAAACAAAATTCTCGCGCATCCGGCTTCGGTTGACACGATCCCGACTTCGGCAAACGTCGAAGACCATGTTTCGATGGGCGCAACTTCCGCACTCAAGCTGCGTCAAATCGCCGAAAATCTCGAACAAATTCTCGGACTCGAACTTTTTGCCGCCGCGCAGGGCATCGATTTTCGCAAAAAACGGATCGGCGCTGATAAAAAACTCGGGAAAAAAACACAGCCGATTTATGACAAAATCCGCGCACGCTTTCCCTTTATCGAGGAAGATACGCTGATGTATCCGCACATCGAAGCCGTTAAAAATCTGATCCGGGAAATTGTTTGACCAAAAAAACCGGCAAACTTAAAATAAACTGGAATAAATTTCGCGGGTTCCGGCATAAAGTTGATGACAAACTTGTTCTGGGAAAAAGTTGAAGTGCAAGCAACAAAAGTTTTGAATAACGGGCAAAAATCTTTGGTCAAACAATGTGTGGCAGTTTTGCGGCAGGGTATCGACTTGATCGAAAATCTCGACGAGACGCTTTTTACGCGGTGCGAAACGCCGGAAAAATCTAGCGTTGGAGTACATTTTCGGCATAATCTCGATTTTGTCACGAATATTTTGGGCGGGCTGGAAACGGGGAAAATCGATTACAACAGGCGGGAAAGAGATTTACTGGTTGAAGCAAACCGCCAATATTCGATTTC
>CADEFG010000760.1 GCA_902826505.1 uncultured Acidobacteriota bacterium | reverse complement strand
CGAACAAAAAACGGATTTGGTCGCGCTCGATGATGCCTTGAAAACACTCGCCGAATTAAATCCGCGTCAAAGTCAGATTGTCGAATTGCGTTATTTCGGCGGATTGAGCGAAGAAGAAATCGCCGAACATCTTGAAATTTCCGTCCGCACCGTCCGCCGCGATTGGAGCGTCGCGCGGGCTTGGCTTTATCGAAAGTTGTCAGAACCGCCTGCGGTCGCGGGCGGTTGAACGCCAGAGAGCGAATCTTTGAACTGCAAACTTAAACCATCCGCGTGCGGCGGATGGTTCTGACAGCAATATGACACCCGAACAATGGGAAAAAGTCAGTGAAATCTATCATTCCGCGTTGGAACTCGGGTTCAGCGAGCGAAAAGCCTTTCTCGATGAAATTTGCGCGGGCGATGAAGCCCTGCGTCTGGAGGTCGAATCTTTGCTCGAAGCCGATCGCGAAGCCGGTGATTTTATCGCCCGTCCCGCGTTTCACGACGCCGCTTCGCTGCTCACGATAAAGCCGGACACGCCTTTGCAAACCGGACAGGATCTCGCGCATTACCGGATCATTTCGCGGCTCGGCGCGGGCGGCATGGGCGAAGTTTATTTAGCCCGCGATTCGCGTCTTAACCGCGAGGTCGCCGTCAAAATTCTGCCCGCCTCGTTTGCCGGCAATCCGAATTATCTGCGGCGTTTTCAAACCGAAGCCGAAGCCGCCGCGACGCTTAATCATCCGAATGTCGCCGT
This sequence comes from uncultured Acidobacteriota bacterium, assembly GCA_902826505.1. GTDB lineage: Bacteria > Acidobacteriota > Blastocatellia > Pyrinomonadales > Pyrinomonadaceae > JAFDVJ01. The sequence goes on along the minus strand of CADEFG010000760.1, from coordinate 1,940 downwards.
TATTTATTCGGTCGAAAAAACGGTCGGGCGCTCGTTTATCACGATGGAATATGTCGCCGGACAAACGCTCGACGCGTCGATTCCGGCAGACGGATTTGATCTCAAAACGTTTCTCGAACTTTTTATTCCGCTCGCCGACGCGCTCGCCCACGCGCACGCGCAAAGCGTCATTCACCGCGACATCAAACCCGGCAATATCATCATCACGCCCGCGGGCAAACCGAAAATTCTCGATTTCGGACTTGCGCAGATCGCCCGCCCGAAATCGGACGAAGAAGAATCAACTTTGAAGATCACCGAACCCGGGCAGATTTTCGGCACGCCGTCTTATATGTCGCCCGAACAGGCGGAAGGCAAACAGGTTGATCACCGGAGCGATATTTTCAGTTTCGGCGTCGTGATGTATGAAGCCATTACGGGCGCGCGACCCTTTCAGGGCGACAATTATGCTTCGATCATCAGCAACCTGCTGAAAACCGAACCCGTTTCCGTTTCCGAAATCAAGCCGGAAACGCCTTACTTGCTCGCGCGCCTGATCAACCGCTGTCTGCGCAAATCGCGCCGCGAGCGATTTCAATCAATGAGCGAAGTCCGCGCCATTTTGGAAGAAATAAAAGCGGCGCTCGAAGCCGGAATTTCGATGGACAGCAGCACCTCGAATCCTTTTTTGCTCAAACAAAAATCGGTTTCCCGTTTATGGCTGATCGCGCCCGCCGTTTTGATCATCGCGTTGTCGGTTTCGGCATATTACTTTTTTCGGCAAATCTCGTCGCCCGAATCGCCGATAAATTTTGCGAATATGACATTGCGGAAACTTTCGCAGACCAATAACGTCATCATCGCGCAAATCACGCCTGACGGGAAATCGGTTGTTTACAACACGATTGAGGAAAACGATACGCGCGGTCTGTGGATTCGGCGCGTCGAAGAAAAAAATGCGCTTCAGTTATTAGCGCCGCAACCGGTTTCGTTTTGGGGCGGTCTGATGGTTTCCAATGACGGAAGCCGGGTTTTTTACATTATTGCCGACAAGGACGCCCGCCACGGAACGCTTTACAGCATTTCATCGCTCGGCGGCGCACCGCGCAAGCTCGTCGAAAAAGTCAACGATCTCGGTTCGGTCTCGCCCGACGGCGAGCGCGTGCTGCTTGTCCGCTACGGCGAACGATCCGAGCTTTTATCGGCAAAGACGGCAGACGGCAGCGACGAACGGCTGATCCAGACGAGCGAATCGAATCAGCTCTTTCGCGACCCGCAATTTTCGGCAGACGGAAAAAGTATCTTTTCGATCAAATTCGAACGGATCAACGGCGAAGAGTTTTGGTCGCTGGTCGAAATTCCGGCGACCGGCGGCGCGGAACGCAAGCTCATCGCGCCGCGCAAGGAACGGATCGGCGAGATCGCCGTGCTCAAAGACGGAAGCGGTTTGCTGATGAACGGCACGGATTCGGCTTCCAATCTCGCCCAGCTTTTTTATGTTTCCGTCACGGACGGCAAATTCCGGCGGATCACCAACGATCTGCACTCGTATTTCGCGATCAGCGTCAGCAGCGACGGGAAAACCATCGCCGCCGCGCAAAGAAATTTCGCCCGTGATATTTATGTGACAGAAGGCGCGGAGACGAAAAAACTGACGATCGAATCGAATATTCATTCGACCGCCGTTTTTGCGCCCGACGGTCGGATCGTTTATGACGCGGCGGACAATAATCGTCCGCATATCTGGATCATGAATCCCGACGGCAAGGACGCGCACCAACTCACGCCAAACGATTCCGCCGATTTCGAGCCGCGCGTCTCGCGCGACGGACGCTTTATTTTCTTTACTTCCGAACGCACGGGCGAACGCAAAATCTGGCGAATGAACATTGACGGCAGCAATCCGCAGCTTTTAACACCCGTCAGCGGCGTCACGACGACGCCGCTCGTCCTGCCCGACG
>CADEFG010000759.1 GCA_902826505.1 uncultured Acidobacteriota bacterium | reverse complement strand
CTTCGGCGCGTTTGATGACAAATTCCTTATCCCAGCCCAGAACCGGGCTCGCGGCGATATACGCGTTAAAAAGATCGGGACGCGCCGTGAATGCGTAAACCGCAAACAATCCGCCGAGACTATGTCCGGCAAAGATCCGAAAGGGCTGTGTGCGGTAGTTTTTTTCGACCAGCGGAATAACTTCGGTTTCGATAAATTTCAAAAAATTCTCGCCGCCGCCGCTTCCCGCGCGTTCGGTTTTCGTCGGCGTCAGATCGCGTGTGCGGTTTGTGTTTTGAATTCCGACGACAATCATTTCGGGCATCATTCCGCCCCACACCTGCTGTTCGATAATTCCCGCCATCATCGCGTTTTGCGGCGCATGCGCGTCCGTCATATAAACGACCGGAAATCTTTCGTCGGTGCGTTCGTAATTAGCCGGAACGCGCACCAGCACGGAGCGTTCCTCGCCCAACACCTGCGAGTTTATTTTGTATTGCGTATGGACGACGCTCGCGACCTGTGTTGTTTGACCGGCAGTGACAAGGGAAAAACAGAAAAAAACAAGAAACATTGAAAATAAAATAGTTTTCGGCATATTTTTATTGATTCAAATGTCCTGCAATCGGTTGCAGAAACGAAAAACCTCGTGTAAATCTCGGTGATTTGTGGTATTTTTCTTACGTCCGTTACAAAGAAAAGTTCAGAAATTTATGAATAAAAAGATTCTGCTTTACATTGCCCTTGTGTTTCTGGCAGCATTCGCTTTTTCGGCTTTGGCTTTGCATTACCGCAATATGGCAGTCAGTTTTGCTGCCGTTTCACGCACTGCCGGACTTCCGTTTAGATATACGGACAGCGTTTTGGCGGTCAAGCCGGAAGCGGAACAAGCGGGAATTAAAGTCGGCGATAAAATCGAGACGCTCAACGGCAGAAAAATAATGGGAAGCCCGGAGCTTATCGAAGAACTCGGAAAGTTGACCATCGATCAGCCCGTGATGCTTTCGATGCAGAGAAAATCGGCGGACGGGCAAATTGAAAGCTATGAAACGAGTGTTTTGCCGGTCAAAGTTGAGAAAAACTTTAATTTTTACAGCCAATTGATCGTTGGTTTGCTCTTTACGTATATTTTGCCGACGTTTTGTATTTTGCTCGGTTTCTGGGTGGTTTTTGTCCGACCGCAAGATGCTTTGGCGTGGATTTTATTGTTTGTTTTGCTCGGACTGAGCTCGCTTAGTCTTGAAATGTACGGCAACGACACATTTGTCGGCATTTATCAGAACATATTTTTCTCGGCTTGGGCGCTCGCGATGCTGCTTTTCGGGATCTATTTTCCCGAACGCTGGAGCATTGACCGGAAATTGCCGTGGCTGAAATGGTTTTTTATCGTGCCGCTTTCGTTCCAGATTCTGATCACGATTCTGAGCGTCATCAAAACAAGTCTTGGCTTAGACCTGCTCGGTTTTATCAAACCTTTACTGAACTTTTACGGCGAGATCGGGTTTTTTATAAATCTGATCGCGATCGGTTTATTTTTTGCCGCCCTCGGGCATAAATCGGGAACGCTCGAAAATAAAGATGCGCGAAGGCGTTTGAAATTGATGCTTTACGGCACGAGTTTGGCAATCACGCCGAGCTTTTTGATCATTCTTTACCGGGTTTTCAGCGGCGGACAAGGTTCATTTTTTGATATTGTGCCGTTTGGCGTGGCGCTTTTTGCCTTGTTGGCGATGCTTTTATTCCCGCTGACGATGGCGTATGTGATCGTTGTTCACCGGGCGATGGATGTCAGCGTCGTTGTCCGGCAGGGTTTGCAATATGCTTTTGCAAAAGGCGGAATTCGAATTTTGCAATTTATTTTACTGCTCGGCATCGGGTTGGGCGTGCGCTGGACGATCAATAATTACGGGAGCAATATTTCGGCGCAAATCGGTTTTATCATTGGCGGAATCGCGCTTATCCCACTGATCGATCTGGTCGCCAAATATCTGCGCGTTTGGATCGATCGCAAATTTTTCCGCGAGGCTTATAACGCCGAACAGATTCTTTCGGATTTGAGCGAAGACGTGCGGACGATGGTCGAAACAAAACCGCTGCTCGAAACGGTTTCGGCGAAAATTTCGGAATCGCTGCACGTTCCGCAAATCGCGCTTTTATTAAAAAAAGGCAACGGTTTTCAGCCGGCTTATGTGCTCGGTTACGAAACCGCGCCGAGCATCGAATTTTCCGAAGGCGACAAAACGGTTGAAAAATTGAAGAAAAACGAACCGTTGATGATTTATCAGGACGACAAAGAATCGTGGGTCAATGAAGAAATCGCATCCGGCGAGCGCGAGAAGCTGCAAACCTTAAATTCGCAATTGCTTTTACCGATCGGTGCGAAAAACGGTCTTTCGGGCGTTATCAGTTTGAGTCCGAAACGCTCGGAAGAACCGTATTCGACCAACGATCTGCGGCTTTTGAAATCGGTCGCCGCGCAGACCGGACTCGCGCTCGAAAATTCGCGTTTAACGGAAGCGATCGCCCACGAAGCGGCGCAAAAGGAAAGATTAAACCGCGAACTCGAAATCGCCCGCGAGGTGCAGGAACGTCTTTTCCCGCAGGAACTGCCGCCGACCGAAGGCTTGGATTATATCGGCGCGTGTCGTCCGGCACTCGGCGTCGGCGGCGACTATTACGATTTTATCGAGCTTCCCGACGGC
>CADEFG010000758.1 GCA_902826505.1 uncultured Acidobacteriota bacterium | reverse complement strand
TGATCGCCGCGCTCGATTGGACGATCGCCAATAAAACCGCCTGGAACATCCGCGTCGTCAATATGAGTCTCGGCACAGCCGCCCGGGACAGTTATAAAAACGATCCGCTTTGTCTGGCGGCGCGGCGCGCGGTCAATGCCGGAATCGTCGTCGTCGCTTCCGCCGGAAACTACGGCAAAGATGCGAACGGCAACAAACAATTCGGCACGATCGGTTCGCCCGGAATCGAACCGTCGGTCATTACGGTCGGCGCGGTCAATACGTTTGGAAGCGACTGGCGCGGCGATGATACGATCGCGACCTTCAGCTCGCGCGGTCCGACGCGCGGTTACGTAACCCTCACGAACGGTGCGCGAAAATACGACAATTTGATCAAACCCGATCTCGTCGCGCCCGGCAACAAGCTCATCGGCGCCCGCGGTTACTATAACGGGACGGAAAATTATCTGGCGCGAACCTATCCGACCCTCAGAACGGGCAATGCCACTTTGAACAACGAAAAGGTGATGTATCTTTCGGGAACTTCGATGGCGGCGCCGATCGTTTCAAGCGCGGCAAGTTTGCTGATCGAAACCAATCCGAATTTGACGCCCAACCTGATCAAGGCGATCTTGATGTATTCGGCGCAGCCGCTCTCCGGTTATTCAAGCGTCGAACAGGGCGCGGGCGAACTCAATATCGACGGCGCGGTGCGGCTTGCCCGCCTGGTCAAAACGACGCTTCCGACAACTAACGGCGCGGCTTTGCTGAATGCCTCACTTCCCTCATCGCAGTCCAGCAACTTCTGGGGAACCACGATTTACTGGGGCAAAGGCGTCATCACCAATCACGGTTTTCTCTACGGCAACGATCTGATGAACAAATGGCAGGGAATGTACGCGAACGGTGTGCTGGTTTCCGATTCGACACCGCTTTCGGGAACGAGTTTGACAAAATCGGCGACGCTGACCTCGGGCACTTTGAGTCTTTATCAAGGCGCGATCAAAAACAACGGCGTGCTCGTTTCGGACGGAACGCTTTTCCTGAGTGCCAATGCGATGGGCGGTTCGCCGCCGCCGTTCGTTAATTCGCAAGGCGTTCTGGTTTCCGACGGCGTGCTCGTTTCCGACGGTGTGCTCGTGTCGGACGGCGTTTTAGTTTCCGACGGCGGTGCTTATTCAACACAGTCGCTTTTAGGCGATAACACGGCTTGCATGCAGCCCGCGCCATAATAATCTTTAGTTTGGACAACACCTCATCGACTACTTACCTCACGCGGGAAAAGGTCAGACTTTCGGGTCTGACCTTTTTTTGTAATTTTTCATAGACTCAATACTTAAAATTATCTTTGATTGCGGATCGAAACATCGCTGAGTATTGATGTTGATTTGATTGACATGCTTGTAATCGCCTTTGCAAAACCTCCTGCGCTTGTTCTTTAAAAGGCGTTTCAGGCATTCCATTAGCAATCAAATAAAGTTCTTTTAACGGCAAATATAATTCTAAACGATTCTCGTTTATCTCTTCTCTTTTAAGCCCTGCATTTTCAATCGTTGCTTCGCCTTTAGGATTTTCGTCAATCGCGTAAGGCGTTATTCCGCGAAAAGAAATAAAGTCTTCGGGATTCTCAGTTGAAGGATTTACGAAAAGCGGATTTTCTTTGCTCAGTTCAATTTCGTGTGAAATTGCTCTATCTGTTTCATTTTCCAAAGGAAACAGATTTTTCTTAAAACGCTGATTGCAAAGCTGACAGGAAAGAAAGAGATTTGCCCAATTGTATGCCAACCAATAATAACCGGGAGTTTTTATTTTATCTTCCTTAGTCTGACACCAACCGCCTTTCGGTCGAAAATGCTCGACATCGCCGTAAGAAATATGTGTAATTCTCGACTCACAAAGAAAACATTTACCGTGCTGCGCTTTAATCAACGCAGTCTTGACCGATTTGCTTCCGTAAATATCGGAAGCAAACTCAAACTTTTTCTTGCCACTTTGATAATCGGCTTTGTCTTGCAAATAATTTTGACACAAATTATCTGTGACCGTTTTGCCTCTGTTTTCTAAAATCTGCGGGATTTTTTCGGGCTTCGTAATCGAAATCATAGTGAGATTATTTAGCTTGCGTTTTTATCCAATCCGCCGCTTTTTTAATAATTTCCATTGCTTCGTTGTCTTCCTGATTTTCGCTGACAGGCAAAAAGCCGATTTTTTCATCTAGTTCTGCCAAGCGTTTTTCGTCTTTTTTGGTTAGTTTGGCTTTTGAAAGAATTTCCTCTTTTTCTTTTAGAAGCGTTCCCGTTTCTTTTGGTCGTGCAGTTTCCAAACCGAATAAATCGCTGGTCAAAATCTGGTCGGCGCGCCAATTTTTGACGGCTTCGACCGATTGGTCAATAACAACATGATCGCCTTCGCGTCGGCAAACGACGATATTCGCATCACGCACCGCCGCCGATTGAACGATCAAAGGGCTGTGCGTTGTCACGATAAACTGCGTATTCGGAAAAAGATTGCTCAGATAATCGAGCAATTCGCGCTGCCATTTCGGATGCAGATGCAAATCAATCTCGTCAATCAAAACAACCGCCGGTTCCGCCAAAGGATTTTCACTTTCGGGATAAAGATCAAACATTCGCGAAGCAAAATCAACCATCCAAGCCATCGAAGTTCGATAGCCAAGACTCAAGTCCTTTGCTTCAACACAAG
>CADEFG010000757.1 GCA_902826505.1 uncultured Acidobacteriota bacterium | reverse complement strand
GCAAATCATACGGCTTGGGATAACGAAATGCAAAGCAAGCATCCCGACTGGTATGACAAAGACTGGAAAGGGGATTTTCGCCCGACTCCGTGGTGGGATTGGTCGGACATTATCAATCTTAATTATAACTCGTCCGAACTTCGCAAATATATGACCGAGGCAATGAAATATTGGGTTCGTGAAGCGGATATTGACGGTTATCGCTGCGACGTGGCAGGATTTGTTCCGGTTGATTTTTGGAACAATGCGCGGAAGGAATTAGACCAGATCAAGCCGGTTTTTATGCTCGCCGAATGGGAATCGCGCGATCTTCACGAATACGCTTTCGATATGACCTATGCCTGGACCTGGCACGAAAAAATGCAGGCAATTATGCAGGGCAAAACGAGGGATTTGGGCGGACTTTTTGTTTATTATTCGTGGAACGAAAGCAGTTTTCCGAAAGATGGAATCCGCATGGTCGGGGTGACCAATCACGACCAAAACGCCTGGGAAGGAACGGAGTTTGAAATTTTCGGCAAAGGCTTGCCGGCAGCGATGGTTCTTTCGGTCGTCGGCGAAGGAATGCCGATGATCTACAACGGGCAGGAAGCGGGAAATACAAAAAGATTAAAGTTTTTTGAAAAGGACGAGATCGTCTGGCGCGATCATCCGAACGGCGCGCTTTACAAAAAATTGTTTGCCCTGAAACACAAAAATTCGACGCTTTTGAATTGGGGACACAATGCGACGATGACGCTCGTCCCGAATTCGGTTCCCGCCAAAGTTTTCAGTTTCGTCCGGCAAAACGAAAAGGACAAAATTTTTGCGGTCATGAATTTTTCGGCGGTTCCGCAAACCGTGACGTTCAAAGAAACGCTTTATCACGGAAAATACACCGAATATTTCAGCGGACAATTGCGTGAAATGGACGGAAATTTAAAGCTGGTCTTGCCGCCCTGGAGTTATCGCGTTTACGTGAAATGAGCGAAAAACATTTCAAAGTCGTCGGTCTCGGCGAGGTTTTATACGACATTTTGCCGTCGGGCGAGAAAATGCTCGGCGGCGCGCCCGCCAATTTCGCCTACGTCGCGAGCCGGCTCGGCAATCACGGGATCATCGCCAGCCGGGTCGGAAATGATTCGGACGGAAACGCGATTCGGGAGAATTTAGAAAATGCCGGCGTTGACACCGCGCACGTTCAAACGGACATGGAACATCAAACCGGAACGGTCAAAGTTTCGCTTGAAAACGGTCAGCCGGATTACGAAATCATCGAAAACGTCGCGTGGGATTTTTTGCGGTTAACCGGAGATTGGCGTGATTTGGCGGCGAATTGCGACGCGGTTTGTTTCGGAACGCTCGCGCAGAGAAATCAGGTTTCACGAACGACGATCCGGGATTTTGCGGCTTTGACGCGAACCGATCGTTTGCGAATTTTCGATGTCAATTTGCGGCAAAGATATTTTTCGGGCGAAGTTTTAAACGAATTGCTAAAGCTTGCGAACATCGTCAAGCTCAACGATCAGGAATTGCCGATGATTTGCGAAATGCTCGCCGTCGAAGGCGCGAGCGAGATCGAAAAAGTAAAGAATCTGCGCGAAAAATTCGGCTTCAGGATGATCTGTCTGACACGCGGGGCAAACGGCAGTTTGCTCGCCGCCAAGGACGAGATTTCGGAACACAAAGGCATCAAGATCACGGTCGCCGACACGATCGGCGCGGGCGATGCTTTTACCGCCGCACTCGCGCACGGCATTTTGCACGGTTGGGTGCTAAACGAAATCAACGAATTCGCGTCTGAAATCGGCGCGTTCGTCGCCTCGCAAACAGGCGCGATGCCGCCGTTTGAAAGATGAAAACTGATTTTTTCATTGCGTAAAATTTTGACGAATAAAATTTTACTTTCATTGCATTTGAATTTTATTTAACGGTTTCGATTTCGAATCGGTAAAGAATCGTTTCCAATTAATCGGGGGTTTTATGAAAAAACTGTTCTTGTTTTTTATTTTCGCGGTCTCGTTTTCGGCAGTAAATATTTCCGCGCAAACTTTGACATCGCCAAACGGAAATTTGTCGTTTTCTTTCAAATTATCCCAGTCGGGCGAACCTGTTTATCAGCTTTCATACAAAGGCAAAACGGTCATCAAGGAAAGCAAAATGGGTTTCACGATAGTCGGTCAACCCGAATTACGAAGGACTTTCAAGATCATCGATTCGAAAACCGATCAAAAAGACGAATCGTGGAATCCGGTCTGGGGCGAAGCGCGGAGCGTTCGCAATAATTATCAGGAATTAGCCGTTACTTTAGAACAAACTGTTCCTGTTTCGAATAATGCGGATTCGCCTTCGATCACCAGAAAAATCGTCGTCCGGTTTCGTTTGTTCGACGACGGTCTCGGACTGCGCTACGAATTCCCCGTTCAAGCCGCCCTCAAATATTTCACGGTGCAGGACGAAATGACCGAATTTAATTTAACCGGCGATCACAAAACCTTCTGGATTCCGGGCGATTACGATTCGAACGAATACGTTTACAACACTACGAAACTGAGCGAGATCAACGCCCTGAAAGGTAAAAATGTTGCCGAAATCTCGGTCAAATCCGTGATCGCCGAAAATGCCGTGCAAACGCCTTTGATGATGAAAACGGCAGACGGTCTTTACATCAATCTTCACGAAGCCGCGCTCACTAATTATCCGGCGATGTAT
>CADEFG010000756.1 GCA_902826505.1 uncultured Acidobacteriota bacterium | reverse complement strand
GAACCGTCGTCGGTCGGCGTAAATTTATCAGCGTAAAGTGTCAATTGATGATTCAAAATCTCGCCCGCTCCGGCGCCCGCGAGATTAAAATACGAATGATGCGTCAGGTTAACGACCGTATCTTTGTCGCTCGTCGCCGAATAAACGATTTTTAATTCGTGCTCCTCGGTCAGAGTGTAAACGACTTTGACATTCAAATTTCCCGGATAACCTTCTTCGCCGTCTTTGCTGAAATATTTTAATTCAAGATTGGCGCCCGCTTTATCAACCGTCGGTCGCGCCGTCCAGACGACTTTGTCAAAACCCTTCAATCCGCCGTGCAGATGATTTTCGCCGTTGTTTTTCGCGAGCGTGAACTCTTTGCCGCCGAGGTTGAATTTTCCTTTGGCGATCCGGTTGCCGTAACGACCGATCAGCGCGCCGATGTAGGATTGATTTTTCTCGTAATCGGCGATCGAATCGCAGCCGAGAACGACATCGGCGAATTTGCCGTTTTTATCCGGTACTTTCAGCGAAACGACCGTTCCGCCGTAAGTTATTATTTGCGCCGATGCGCCTTTCGAGTTTTTCAGCGTGTAAATTTCGACCGCGCGACCGTCGGCGGTTTTGCCGAACGAGCCTTTTTTAATGCTTGGTTTGGCTTCCACGCTCAGCGCGACGCCGCTCATAAAAACGATGCCGGCAATAAATATCAAGAAAAGTTTTGCTGTTTCGGTCATATTTTCGGTTTCCTTCAAAAAGCCTGATTTTTGATTCGTCTTTCATTTTCAAAAGACAATTGGTCTGCTTTCGGTTTATATTAAAAATAATTCAAACAAGATTCGATAAATCGGACGATTTACTTTTGAGATTTGCGAATTTTTATGTTCTTAACTTATTTTATAAGAACCAATCTTGGTTAAGCGGTTTTCTAAAAGATACCATAATATCTAAAAAGGTCAAAAAGAATCGCTCAAACTTTAGAAAATTTCGGCAGTCTAAAAAATTATATGACTTGGGAAGAACGCTGGCATCCGCTTCGTGAAGAATGGGTTATCGTCGCCGCGCACCGGCAGAATCGTCCGTGGAGCGGCGAAACTTTGGCGTCTGAAGAAAAAGCCGTCCCTGAATATGTGCCGGATTGTTATTTATGTCCGCGAAACCAACGCGTCAGCGGCAAATCGAATCCTGACTATAAAGATATTTTTGTTTTTGACAACGATCATCCGAGTGTCGCGATGGACGCGCCCGAAAACGAAATTCCGTCGTCGGAAATCTATCGTTCGCGTCCGGCACAAGGCATTGCGCGGGTTGTTTGCTATAGCCCGAAACATAATCTGACCTTGACCGAACTCGAACCGTTTGAAATCGAAAATCTGTTAAGGGTTTGGCAAGCGCAATATCTCGATCTGGGAAATCGCCCGGAAATCAAACACGTTTTGATTTTCGAAAATAAAGGCGAAGCGGTCGGCGTTTCGAATCCGCATCCGCATTGCCAGATCTACGCGAATAATTTTGTCTTTAAGACCATCGAGAACGAAGCGCGGATTTGCCAAAAATATTTCGCTGAAACAGGCAAGGTTTTGTTTCAGGAAATTATCCGCGCCGAACAGCTTGACGGGCGGAGAATCATCGCCGAAACGGACACGGCAATCGCTTTTTTGCCGTATTTTGCGCGTTATGCCTACGAGGTTTTTGTCGCGCCGAAAGCGACGCACGCAAGCATCGCGGATCTTTCAAACGAAGAAATAGCGGACTTTGCGAAAGTTTTAAAAACCGTGCTGGTCAAATTCGACAATCTCTGGAAAATTGAGTTTCCGTATGTCATGGTTTTACATCAGGCACCGACCGACGACGGCGATTATTCGGCATTTCACTTTCACATCGAATTTCACCCGCCGCTTCGCAAACCGAATCTTTTAAAGTATTTAGCGGGACCCGAAATCGGCGGCGGCAATTTTTTGTCCGATACCGCGCCGGAAGAAAAGGCGGCGGAATTGAAAGCGCAATCTGAAATTCATTATAAATATATATTTTAAGATTGCCGTAAAATTAGGATAGTGAGCGGTAGCGAACACTTTAGTCGCCCGAAGTTGATTAAAGTGAGACTTGTTCGCTACCGCTCATTATACTGATGATTATTGCGACCAATTTATTTGGAAAAATTTCAATGAAAGAAATTCATCAACTCTTCGATCCAATCAAACGTCTGCACGAAACGATTCGCCGCCGCGTCGTCGAAACCTGCGAAAACAGTTCTTTGAACCAGCTTTCGGAGATTGTCGCCGACGACGAAGGCGACACGATCTTTGCGGTTGACCGCGTCAGCGAGGAGATTCTGATCGAGTTTTTCGAGCGCGAGATCGCCGCCAAAGTCCCGATCGTTTTGATCGCCGAAGGTTTGGAAAACGGCAAGATCGTGCTGCCGCGCGAAACGGACGAAAAAGATGCGGTTTGGCGAATTGTGGTCGATCCGATCGACGGGACACGCGGTTTGATGTATCAAAAACGAAGCGCCTGGATTTTGACCGGCGTTGCGCCGAATCGCGGCGCAGAAACGAATCTTTCGGACATCGAGTTTGCGATTCAAACCGAAATTCCGCTCGTCAAACAGCATCTTTCCGATACGATCTGGGCTTTTCGAGGCGAAGGAGCGCGGGCGGAACGGTTTAATCGTTTGACGGGCGAAACTTTCGAACTGCATTTACAGCCTTC
>CADEFG010000755.1 GCA_902826505.1 uncultured Acidobacteriota bacterium | reverse complement strand
CCTCGCCCGGTTCGATGTCGAGCCGATGTGCGTCGACCGCTGCAGCGCGGCGCTTCGTGCGCTCGAAGCGGGCCGACGAGATCGGGCGGGCCGAGCGGGCGGCGCATGACATGGCCGAGCAGGTGCGGATCAGTTTGCGGCAGCGCGAACGGCTGGCGGCGCTCGAGGATAAGATCAACCAGCTTGAAACGGCGTCGGCGGCAGAGCGTTCAAAGGACGAGGATAAACAAAAACTGGCGGAAATTCTGCGGCGCGTCGAATTTCAGAAACCGCCGGAACAGGAAGAAAGCTGGTTTCAAAAAACGATGAAAAAAATTCGGGCGTGGTTTCGGGAAAAATTCCCGCAGCCGGAAATTCCCGAAGGCGTGAGCAGCGGTCTGCAATCCGTTTCCTTCGGAATGCAGATGATTCTATACGCTGGGGTTTTTGGTTTTATCGCTTTTGTGACCTATCGCTTCGCACCGTTTTTTGCCAAGAAGTTCCGTCGTCGTGAAAAGGAGGAAAAAGGCGAACGCGTCATTTTGGGCGAGAAGCTGGCGGCGAACGCCGATGCGCAGAGTCTGTTCAGTGAAGCCGAAGACTTGGCGCGCGGCGGGAATCTGCGCGGCGCGATCCGCAAAGGCTACATCGCGCTTTTATGCGAGCTGAGCGATCGGAAGATAATCGGTCTCGCGCAGCATAAAACCAACCGCGACTATCTGCGCGATGTTCGCAAGAAACGCGAACTCCATCAAAACATGAACGGTTTGACAATGAGCTTCGAGCGTCATTGGTACGGTTTCGACGATGCCGACGAAAACGACTGGAACGAATTTAAGCAGACTTATCAAAAAGCGGTAAGCGAAACTCATTAAACATTGATCATTGATCATTTATCAGGATTTTGGGCGATAAATGATCAATGATCAATGATCAATGATCAATGAAACAAAAGCTCTTCATAATTTTAGGTTTGGCGATCCTGATCATAATTTTGATCGGGCTCAACGCCGTTTCCTACACGCAAAAGGAAGCCGAGCTCGAAAGTGAAGCGCGTCCGAACCGTTCGACCTATAACACGGGCGCGACCGGCACCCGCGCTTTTTTTGATCTGCTTTCCGAAACCGGCAGAAAAACCGTCCGCTGGCAGGACACGACCGCCGAGCTTCTAACGAACGGCAAAAACAAGCCATCGACATTTGTGATTATCGGGCAAACGCGTGCCGAGATCACCGAAGAAGAAGCGACGCAGATTTTGCAATGGGTTGCGGACGGCGGAAAACTCGTCATTATTGACCGCGAACCGCCCGAAGAACTCAGAAAAACAACGGCAAACTGGAATCTTTATCTTCATACGGCATTTCGCCGACCGTATTTTACGACCGATGCCTCAGATCAAAAACAGATGACCACCGGCATCAACGCCGCGCGAGCCGTTCAGCCAACCGTTTATACAAAAGGCGTCAACGGCGTGCAGACTTCCGTTTTTGCGACTTCGATCGATTTTTCCCGTTTATCCGAAGAGCAAATTCAAAACAATTCAAAACAGCCGAGCAGCAAACCGCTTCCGGCACCGACTTTTTCAACCGCAACGCCGAAATTCGAACCGCCGCCAAAAGCCTTTCCGACTGCCAACAGCAATTCAACGGCAACGCCGGGCGGGTCAAGCGCGGGCAGTAGCGGACACAGCGCGGGCAACGGACAGCCAAGCAATAAAACCGCGAATGTTAAAACTGATAAGTTCATTGTCAAAAATACGCCCGCACCGAAAGATGATTGGGACGAAAAGTTCGAAACGGTGGCGCTGTCCGCGCCGGTCGTTCATCTGACCGCCGACAACCGGAATATTTTGGTTGATGTCCCGTATGGTTCGGGACAGATCGTCTTTTTGAGCGATCCTTATGTCGTCGCGAACGGCGGAATAAATCTGGTTGACAACGCGCAGCTTGCCATAAATATCGTCGCTTCGGGCGGCGGAATCATCGCTTTTGACGAATATCATCAGGGTTACGGCGCCAACACCAACCGCTTTTTCCAGTTTTTTGCGGGCACGCCGATCGTGCCGATCTTTCTGCAAGTCGCTTTGCTCGTCGCGCTTGTTTTCTTTTCGCAGAGTCGTCGTTTTGCGCGTGCCGTGCCCGAACCGGAACCGAATCGCCTTTCAAAACTCGAATATGTTTCGGCGATGGCGCAGCTTCAGCAACGCACCAAAGGTTATGATCTGGCGATTGAAAATATTTACACGGATTTCCGGCGGCGCGTTTCAAGACTCGTCGGCGTTGATGCCTTAAAGACTCGTCGGCAAGATTTGGCGTTTCTGATTGTCGAACGTCTGACGGATGAAAACGCCGGAGAGATCGAACAACTAATGCAAAGATGCGAAGATGTGATGCACGGCGACAAAACGAACAAAAAAGAAGTTTTGCGTCTGACGACGCGCCTCCGGGAGATTGAATCAAAGCTCGGTTTACAGCGAAGAAAGCGGCAAAGAAAAGCTGTTTGAGGCGGGTTTTTAGCGGCTGGCAAGATTGCTTTTATGACGACGAACGCCTTAATTTTGCTTATTATTTTGTTCTTTGCAACGAGCGTCATCGGCGTTGTCACGGGCAGCAATTCGCTGGTCACCGTGCCGGTCATGTTTCAGTTTGGTATCGATCCGAAAATTGCGGTCGCGACGAATATGTTCGGGCTGACGTTTATGAATGTCGGCGCGACGATCCCA
>CADEFG010000754.1 GCA_902826505.1 uncultured Acidobacteriota bacterium | reverse complement strand
CTGGACGGATTGGAATATTTTGCTCGACGAAACGGGCGGACCGAATCACGTCGGAAATTTTTGCTTCTCGCCGATTCACGCCGACACCAAAACCGGCGAGCTGATTTATACGCCGTCATATTATTACATCGGACACTTTTCCAAATTCATCCGGCAAGAAGCGAAGCGCACCGCCGGTACCGCGAGTCGCCGTCAATTGCTCACAATCTCGTTTCAAAACCCCGACGGAGAAATCGTCAAAATCGTGATGAATCAAGGCGAGCAGGAAGCCAAATATAACTTGAGCATCGGAACGGAAGCGGCTGAATCAACGATTCCCGCACGTGCGATTCGAACGCTCATTTATTAAATGTTTATCCAACAGGAATTGGGTAAAGGCAGATATTTTTCCGACAAATCCCGGTGTGTCGGACCCAGGAAAATTATGAAAGAAATTGTTATAGCCGCCGATTTGGGCGGGACTAATTTGCGGATGGCGGCAATTGACTGCAAGGGTCATATTTTACATCAAATAAAACGTGAAACCCCGCATGCTGAACGTGCCGATGAAATTGTTGCCGCTTTGGTTGAATCCGCGGAAATTTGTCGCTCAAAAGTTAAAAATGAAGGTGAAATAATTGCTATCTCAGCCGCCGTGCCGAGCGGGGTTGATTACCGGAACGGCATCGTCGTCAAAGCTCCGAATATTCCGTGTCTCGATGGTTTCCGACTGGCTGCGGCACTTAAAAACAAATTAAACTTACCTGTTATTCTCGAAAACGATGCGAATGCGGCGGCGGTCGGTGAAAACTGGACGGGAGCATCAAAGGGTTTTCAGGATTCGATTATGCTCACGATGGGAACCGGAGTCGGCAGCGGAATAATTATTGACGGGAAAATTTTGCGCGGAATTGACGGGATGGCGGGCGAAATCGGGCACGTTTGTATCGAGCCTTCCGGCAATCCGTGCGGCTGCGGTTCGCGCGGCTGTGTCGAACAATACACTTCGGCAACAGCCATCGTCAGGCAAACAAAGGAACTCGAAAGCCGGTATCGCAAATCACCCCTAAAAAATAATTCGCGGCTGACTTCCGCCGATATTTACGATGCCGGAAAGTCAGGCGACGAACTCGCGCTCGAAGTTTTTAGGCGAATGGGATTTTATCTCGGAATTGCGATCGGCGGTTTGGTTAATACTTTTAACCCGGAAGTAATCGTCCTCGGCGGCGGCGCGGCGGCGGGTTGGGATTTATTTATGCCGCATACGCGTAACCAAATTGCCAAGTGCGCCTTTCAAAAATCGGTCGAAAGAGCGCAAATCGTGCCGGCAATGCTCGGCGATGATGCCGGAATTCTCGGCGCGGCGAAATTGTGTTTTGTTGAATCAAGAACAACCGCCAAAGGGGTCGCTTTTAATTAAACTTCTAAGATCAAAAAAGTTACCCGATAGTTGTTTCGCCAAATCAAAGAAGTGCGGTAATTTATTGATTAACAATATGAAAAACGTCAAAGCACTTTCCGTATTATTTTGCATCTGGCTGGCAATTTCGCCGTCGGCGGTCGCTTTTTCCCAAACCAAAGCGAGTGACCGGAGAGTCGAAGATTTACTCAAACAAATGACGATTGCGGAAAAAATCGGTCAACTCACGCAATATTCGGGCGATAACCAGGCTACCGGTCCGGTTACCTTCAAAGGCGATCACAAGGAACTCATCAAAGCCGGAAAAATTGGCTCGATGCTCAATATTTTAGGGATCAAATACACGCGTCAATATCAGGAAATCGCGATGCAGTCGCGGCTCAAAATCCCGCTTCTCTTCGCACTGGACGTGATTCACGGTTACAAAACGACATTTCCGATTCCGTTAGCGGAAGCGGCAAGTTGGGATTTGGAAGCGATTCAAAAATCGGCACGAATTTCGGCGACAGAAGCCTCGGCAAGCGGAATTCATTGGACTTTCGCGCCGATGGTGGACATTGCCCGCGATCCGCGTTGGGGGCGCGTGATGGAAGGCGCAGGCGAAGATACATATCTTGGGTCAAAAATTGCCTTTGCACGGGTCAGAGGTTTTCAGGGCACTAAATTAGGCGAGCTTGATTCGATCATGGCGTGCGCCAAACATTTTGCGGCTTACGGCGCAGCGGTCGGCGGGCGCGATTATAATTCGGTTGATCTGAGCGAACGCCAGCTTTGGGAAATCTATCTGCCGCCGTTCAAAGCCGCTAATGATGCCGGCGTCGCCACCTTTATGAATTCGTTCAACGATCTTAACGGCATTCCAGCCTCGGGAAATAAGTATCTCCAGCGCGATATTTTAAAGAACAAGTGGAATTTTCAAGGTTTCGTCGTCAGCGACTGGGGTTCGATCGGTGAAATGATCAATCACGGTTACGTTAAAGACAGCTCGGAAGCCGCATTTTCGGCGATCACGGCGGGCAGCGATATGGATATGGAAAGCAATTCGTATCGCAATAATCTGGCAAAATTGGTTGCCGATAAAAAAGTTCCGATTGCTTTGATCGACGATGCGGTTCGCCGGATTTTACGCAAAAAATTTGAACTCGGACTTTTTGACGATCCGTATAAATATTCAAATCCCGAACGCGAACAAAAAGAACTAAACAATCCCGGACACCGAAAATTTGCGAGAGAAATCGCCGAAAAAAGCATCGTTTTATTGAAAAATCAAAGCCAAATTCTGCCGCTGTCCAAAAATACGAACA
>CADEFG010000753.1 GCA_902826505.1 uncultured Acidobacteriota bacterium | reverse complement strand
TTCTGCGCAGTGAGGATGCGAGTTATTACGCGGTGCCGTTCGGGATCTCGACGGACCTTGCGGCACCGGGCGATTATGACGGCGACGGCAAGGCAGACACCGCGGTTTTCCGGGCGGGAACCTGGTATGTCAATCGTTCGAGCACGGGACTCTTGATCGCCAATTTCGGTTCGGCGGGCGATTTTCCCGCGCCTGCCGCCTTTGTACCGTAAAAATCTAAAACTTCACGAGAAAAGGCTAAATCATCAAATTAACGGGTGATTTAGCTTTTTCTTTATTTTCGCAAACGATCAGATTGACGATCCCGAAGGCTTTGGACCTGACTTCTAAAACTCTCAAACCGGCGTTTTCGGCAAGCTCGGCGGTTTGCCGGTTGAAATGATCTTCGATTATCGCGACCGTCAAGATATTTATAAAATCAAAGACGAATCCGAGCAGTCCGGGCGGGCGGACGTGTTCGAGCAGAATGATCTTTCCGTTCGGTTTGACGATTCGTTGTAATTCGGCAAAAGCCTTTTCGGGATTCGGGATCGAGCAAAAAACCAAAGTCGCAAAAGCTGCATCAAAAGAATTTGCGGCAAACGGTAAAGTTTCGGCGCTCGTTTGGACAAGCGCGATGGAATTTGTCTTTTGGCGGGCAAATGCAAGCATTTTAATCGAAATTTCCGAAGCAACGGCGCATTTTGAGGTTGGATAGAATTTGAAATTTGCGCCGGTTCCCGCACCGATTTCGAGAATTTTTGCGTTTTCGGGCAGAAAAGACAAAGTTTCCCGGCGCCAGCTCGACAAAAATCTTTTTTCGAACGGCGCGAATGCTTTGTCATAGCCTTTGGCAAATTTGTCGTAAATCATTGTTTAGAAGATAGAATACAGTAATCGGCAGACAGAAGAAAAAGGCAAAGTTAATGGACAAAATTATGCCAAGTTTTCAAAACATTACGACTTCTGTATTCTTAAAAGTTATGGCGAAAAAAGGTTCGGTTTTAATTTGTGACGATGAAGAAATAATGCGCGATGTGCTGGAAACGATTCTTTCCGGCGCAGGCTACAAAGTTGATCTGGCGAAAACTGGCGAAGAAGCCGTCGAAGCCTACGCGCAAAAAAACTACGATGTGGTTTTGATGGACGTTTCGATGCCCGGCATGGGCGGGCTGACGGCTTTGCAGGAAATTGTCAAAATGGACGCGAACGCCTATATTTTGATGATTACGGCTTACGCGACGTTTGATACGGCAATTTCGGCTTGGGAAAAAGGCGCGACCGGCGTGGTTCGCAAACCTTTTCAAAATGAACAGATTCTGGCGCTCGTTGCGAGAGGAATCAAGGCGCAGCGCAAGGAAGAAGAACGCGTCGTGCTGCGGCAGGCGATGACGCGCTCGGTCAAACGCGAAGGTTTTATCGGTCGCTCCGAGATCATGGAAAATGTTTTTCGGCTCGTTGACCGCGTTGCGCCGGCGCGTTCGACCGTTTTAATTACGGGTGAATCGGGAACCGGCAAAGAGCTGGTCGCGAAGGCGATCCACGAATCGAGCCCGCGTGCCGACGAGCCTTTTGTACCGGTTAATTGCTCGAATATCCCTTCGGAATTATTGGAATCGGAACTTTTCGGACATACGAAAGGCGCATTTACGGGCGCGGTTGCCGCGAAAAAAGGTTTGTTCGAGGTTGCCGACGGGGGTTCGATCTTTCTTGACGAGATCGGCGATCTGCGTCCCGAAACACAGGTTCGCCTGCTGCGCGTCATTCAGGAACGCGAATTTACCGCGCTCGGCGAAACCACTCCGGTCAAGGTCGATGTCCGGATCATTGCGGCGACGAATGTTGATCTGAAAGAAGCTGTTCGCAACGGAACTTTCCGCGAAGATTTGTATTACCGGCTTTCGGTCGTGCCGATCGAACTGCCGCCGCTGCGCGAACGCCGCGAAGACGTTTTGCCGCTGACGAAATTTTTTATCTCAAAATATAACGCCGAAAACGGGCGCGAAATTTCAGAAAATCTTTCGCCCGAAGTGCTTTCACTGCTTGAAAATTATTATTATCCGGGAAATGTTCGGGAGCTCGAAAACATCATCGAACGCGCCGTTGTGATCGCCCCGACCGATGAGATCACGGTCGAATGTCTGCGTCCCGAGGTTCGTAATCCCGAACTCGCGTTTGAAATGATGAAGGATACCGAAGGGTTTTCGATGGATATCGACATCTCGCGCGGTGTGAATTTTTACGATGAAGTAAAAAAATTCGAGATCGATCTGATTCGGCGGGCACTTGACCAGACCGGCGGGCATCAGTCAAGAGCGGCACGGCTTTTGGGGTTAAATGCAACCACTTTAAACTCGAAAATCAAAACCTATAATATTCCGGCACGCTCGTAATCTTTACAAAACTTTACAAAAAATTCAAAATTTTGGAAATTACTTCAAAGTCGTGTATTTTTAAATGCCTTTTCTTCAGACAAATGCTGAAGTAACAGAGTTTTTTAGCTTTTCATTTTTTTGGCACAAAAATTGACTGTCTGACTTACATAGTTTTACCCGTCATTAATACTAAAAATATAAAGTTTCAAAAGAACTTAGGAGAACGACATGAAAAATTTTATGTTGGCAATGACGATGATCATTTTGATCGTCTCATCTGTCTTTGCACAAACAAGCCGTGGGGTAGTTAGCGGCACGGTTACTGACCCGAACGGAGCGGTGGTTCCGGGGGCGGAAGTAAAACTA
>CADEFG010000752.1 GCA_902826505.1 uncultured Acidobacteriota bacterium | reverse complement strand
ATCTGCCGCCGAAAATCTCCGCGCTGACCGCGCACCAGCTTCTTTCGCAATCGTCGGGTCTGCGCGATTTTGCGCCGCTCGCAGCGGGGAACGACGACGCGGCGCTCGGGCAAAATATTCGGCTTTGGAAAGACGACGTTTTTTTTACCGAGCCGAGCAAGATCTATTCGTATTCGAGCGCGAATTACTGGCTCGCCGGATTTTTGACCGAAGAATTAAGCGGCAAGGCGTATTCGGACGCGCTCGCCGAACTGGTTTTGCGACCGCTCGGAATGACGCGTTCGACCGTTCGACCGTTCGAAGCGATGACCTTTCCGCTCGCGCTCGGGCACGATATCAAAAACAGTGCGGCAACACCGGTGCGCCCGATCGACAACAACGCGGCAAAATATCCGGGCGGTTCGCTCTTTTCGAGCGCCAACGAGCTGGCGCGGTTTGCGATCGCGATGTTAAATGGCGGACGCCTCGACGGCAAACAAATTCTCGCGCCGTTCGTCGTTGAAAATCTGATGAAGCCGCAGTTTTATCTGCCCGGCGAAGAACGCGCGTTTTACGGTTACGGACTTCTCGGATTTGAAGATCGCGGCGTCAAAACCGTTTCGCACGGCGGCGTTTCGCGCGGTTACGGTTCGACCGTTTTCTTCGCGCCCGAACAAAAGATCGCGATCATCGTGCTTGCCAACAGCAACGGGCAAACGCTGCCGAAATCGCGCCGCAAAGCGATGGAATTGCTGCTGCCCTTGAAACCCGCAACCAAAGAACAGCCGAAACAGTTTGCCTTGAGCGCCGATGAAATGAAGAGTTATACCGGAAAATTCACGCACGCGCCGCAAACGTGGGAAGTTTTTGTGTCGGGCGGAAAACTTTTTTTTAAGGAAGACGGCAAGGATTTCGAGCTGACGAAAACCGGTAAGGATACATTTTCATACGAGCAGGGCGAAGTGCTTTTCGTGCGCGGCGAAAAAGGCGAGATCGAATATATTTTTATGGGATTATACGCCGCGCGGCGCGTCGGCTGAATTTTAGCAGGAAGTTATGTTGAACGGAAAAAAATCGACAATTCGCGGTTGGTTGAGAAGGTTTTTAGTTGTCAAACTTCTGATCTTTTCCGCGTTCCAAAACCTGCCGGCGCAAGTTCAGCCGCCGGAAATGCCCGATGCGAAAACGCTCGCCGCAAATGTCGAAAAATTGGTCGCGCCTTACCGCCAGATGCAGGATTTCAGCGGCGCGATCCTGATTTCGCAGAACGGCAAAGTTTTGTTCGAAAAAGGTTTCGGGTTTGCCGATTTTGAAACGCGCGCGCCGAACACGCCAACCACGCGTTTTCGGATCGGTTCGCTCAATAAACAGCTGACCGCCGCCTGCATTTTGCTGCTCGAAGAAAAAGGCAAACTAAAAACAGACGACGCCGTCAGCAAATTTTTTCCCGAATTTGCCAACGGCGAGAAAATCACGATTCAGCATTTATTGACGCATCGATCGGGTTTAACGAAATATGTTCCAAATCAAAACGGAAACCGTTCGCCGTCGTCCGCCGACCTTTTGAAGATCATCGGAGCGCTCGCCCCGGAAGCCAAACCGGGCGAAAGATACAATTACAGCAACGCCGGATTTGTGCTGCTCGCGCTGATCGTCGAAAAGGTTTCGGGAAGAAGTTTTCCGCAGTTTTTAACGGAAAATGTTTTCAAACCGCTCGGAATGAAAAACAGCGGCGTCGGTGTCGATTCGGGGCGCGAATTTGCCAAAGGTTATGTGACGGGCGTCGGAACCGCGATCGTTCCCGCGCCGCGGCTCGATGTTTTCAATTTCGAAGTTTTTTCAACCGTCGAGGATTTAAATAAATGGCAATCCGGGCTTTACGGCGGCAAGCTGCTTTCAATCAATTCTTTGACAAAAATGACGACCGATTACGGCGACCGCTACGGCTACGGTTTGTCGGTCGGCAAAACGGCGCGCCGCTATTTCGGACACGACGGAATCACTTCGGGTTATCACGGTTTCGTGACTTTTTTCCCGGACGAAAAATTAAGCGTTGTTTATCTCGGAAATATCGAATCGGGCGTGCTCGGCGAATTGCAGAAGAATCTTCCGGCAATCGCTTTCGGCAAAGAATTTAATGTTCCGAAAATAAGAGACGCCGCCAAAATAGCGACGACTGAAAACCTGCCAAATTACGTCGGGCGTTACGAAGTTTTTCCGGGCTTTTATCTCGACGTTAAATTTGAGAACGAAATCCTGAGCTTGCGCGGTCCGCGCGGCGCGTTTATCGCACTCACGCCGGTTTCCGAAAACGAATTTTTCTATCGTCATCTTTACGCCAAAGTCACTTTTGTAAAGGACGAAAATCAAAAAATCGCGCGGCTCGATTGGACCGACCCGAGCGGCAGTACGTATCAGTGTAAAAAGATCAGTTCGGAGTATTAATTTTGTCCGGGCGAAATTTCCGGAAAATTTTAAGGAGAATTTTTAGAATGTTAGGACGCAGGCTACTGAGTGCAATTTTACTTTATACCGTTTTGTTTTCGAGCGTCGCTTTCGGGCAGTCAACGACACCGAAAGTTTACGAAGCGCCGAAGGAAACGCTCGATAAGATCAGAGAAGAAGGCTTGAAAAATTCGCAGGTGATGCAGACGCTTTCTTATTTGACCGACGTCATCGGCGGACGTTTGACCGGTTCGCCCGCGATGAAGCGCGCCAACGAATGGACGCGCGACACGATGGCAAAATGGG
>CADEFG010000751.1 GCA_902826505.1 uncultured Acidobacteriota bacterium | reverse complement strand
GAGAAACGCGCGGCGGAACAGAAAAAAAATCACTTCGGAATCGGAAGTCGTGCCGACAACTTAAATTTCAATTTCAATCAGTATTCAATTTCAATCGGTAGAGTGAGCGGTCAGGAACGTTTTAGGTGAGAGAAAAACTCGCGACCGCTCGCTAGACTGATTTCGTAATTTTAAATCTGCCGAATTCGTTCAAAAGTGCGCGAAGTTTGTTTACCGCCGTCGCGTGCGCCGCGCCGTTCGAGGCGAGAATCCCGTTGTGATTCTGGACATCGTGCAGATCGTAGCGCAGCGGCGCACCGAACAGATCGGTCATTTTTCCGCCCGCTTCTTCGAGAATGATCTGCGGCGCACAGCTGTCCCAAAACTTTGTGCGGGGCGAGAGATGAATATAAATATCCGCGATTTGCCGCGCGATCAGCCCGATCTTCAAACCGACCGAACCGCGCTGAATTTCCTGTTTGAAACCGAAATCTTCGATGATCCGGTGCATTTTCGGACTGCGGTGATTACGGCTCGAAGCGAGATTCATCGCCGTAAAATTCGTTTTACCGGAAACTTCCAAACGTTTCGGCTTTTCGTTATTTTCCAGCAGGAACGCGCCGGCGCCCCGCGCGGCGTAAAACAATTCGTTGTGAAACGGCAGAAAAACGACGCCTAAAATCGGCTGATCGTTTTCGGTCAACCCGATTTGGACGCCAAAATCGCCGTCCTTTTTGATAAATCCCCAGGTTCCGTCGATCGGATCGATCATCCAGACGCGTTTTCCGATCATCCGATCATCCGCGTCGTCGGCTTCCTCTTCCGACAGAATCGCGTCCTTTGGAAACGCGCCGGCTAAACCTTCGACGATGATCTTGCTCGCCGTCCGGTCGGCGATCGTGACGGGTTCGGAAAAATTATCCGCGCCGAATTTTTGTTCGGCGATGATTTCGAGCGCGTAAAATTCCAAAATTCTTTTGCCTGCACTTCGGGCAAGCGCGATGGCGGTTTCGAGTTCATTTTTCAGCATTCCCAATAATTGTAAAACGGAAAATGGAAAATGGAAAATTTAAGATAATTCTTGATATTATCCGTTATCCATTTTCCGTTTTTCGTTTAGTTTGTTTTACACTTAAGAAATATGGCAGAAAGTTTGGCTTTTTCAAAAACATCCGATCGCAAACAAATTTACGAAGAACTCGCGCCGCAGGTCGCATCGCTGGTCGCGGGCGAGCGCGATCTGGTCGCCAATCTCGCAAATGTCACGGCGGTTCTCAAAGAAGCGTTCGGTTTCTTTTGGGTCGGGTTTTATCTGAAAAAAGAAGAGCAGCTTGTCTTAAATGCGTTTCAGGGAACTCTCGCCTGCACGCGGATCGATTTTGACAAAGGCGTCTGCGGGCACGCTTACACGACGCGCGAAATCGTCATTGTCCCGAATGTCGAAGAATTTCCCGGACATATCGCCTGCTCGTCGGCTTCAAAATCCGAAATTGTTCTGCCGATTTTCGATAAAACGGGCGAGGTTTTCGGCGTTCTGGACATTGACAGCGACCGGTTCGACGATTTTTCCGAGATTGACGCGGAAGGCTTGCGGAGAATTGTCGAAATAATTGAAAGTTTTATATAAACTTTGCGGCTTAGCATTTTTGCCGGAAAATAAAATAATCTTCCGCAAAGGCGCTAAGCCGCAAAGCCTAAAAATTTAATGAACAAAACAGCAACGCCGGAAGGCACAAAAAGTTACGCCGAAAGGTTTCCGAACGCGGCAAGCGGGCATTTTCGCCCCGCCCAAGGCTTGATGCTTTCTTCGATCGGCATCGGCACATATCTCGGAAATTATGACGCGGCGACGGATGAAAACTACGTTGAAGCGATCGCCAAATTCGTCGAATCGGGCGGCAATGTGATCGACACGGCGGCGAATTATCGTTTTCAGCGGAGCGAGCGAAACATCGGCAAAGCCTTGCAAAATCTAATGGCAAAAGGTTTTGCGCGCGACGAGATTTTTATCTCGACAAAAGGCGGTTATCTGCCGTTCGATGGCGAACCGCCGCGCGACGTGCGCGATTATTTTCAGAAGGAATTCGTTGAAAAAGGAATTGCGACGTTTGACGATCTGGTCGCGGGAAGTCATTGTATGACGCCCGCTTATCTGCAATCGCAGATCGATCAGTCGCTCAAAAATATGAATTTGGACGCGCTCGATCTGTTTTATATTCACAATCCCGAATCACAGCTCGGCGCGGTTGATAAATATACTTTTGAAGCGCGGCTCGCCAAAGCCTTTGAACGATTGGAAGAAAACCGCGCCGCCGGCAAGATCAAATTTTACGGCGCGGCGACGTGGAACGGTTTCCGCGTCGCGCCCGACAATCAAAGCTATCATTCGCTCGAAAGAATGGTCGGCATTGCGCGGCAGATCGGCGGCGATGCGCACGGTTTTCGATTTATCCAACTGCCGTTCAATCTGGCGATGCCCGAAGCCTCTCTGATGCCGAATCAAGCCGTCAGCGGAAAGGTTTATCCGGCGTTCGATGCCGCCGCTGAGCTTGGCGTTTCGGTGATGTGCAGCGCTTCGATCCTGCAGGGAAAACTCGCGCATAGCGTGCCGCTTCATATTCGTGAAATCTTGGGAAAACCGACGACCGATGCGATGACGAGTATTCAATTCGTGCGTTCGACACCGAACGTGACGACGGCGCTCGTTGGAATGAGCAGCGCGGCACACGTCGAAGAAAATATGAAGCTCGCGGAAATCGCGCCTGTCCCGGAAGAA
>CADEFG010000750.1 GCA_902826505.1 uncultured Acidobacteriota bacterium | reverse complement strand
GCAAAATAAAATCGAAATTTGCGGCGAAAGATGTGAATTGTCGAGAATCCAACCGCTCAGGATACAAACGCCGCCCCGGGGAAGTTTTTCAAAGATCGTTTGCAATAATCTTTTATTTTCGCCAGCTTCCGCGACGGACATGAAATTCGCCAGCAAACAAACGTCAAAATCATTCGGTAATGCGTCCTTTTTAAAATCTCCGCCGATTGTTTCGATTCGTTTTTGCAGATCATTTTTCGTGATAAACTTTTGGGCGATTTCGATGTTTTCCGGCAAATCGAAAACTATTGATTCAAGCTTTGGCAGACTTTGACACAAAGCGATCGAAGTCGCGCCGGTTCCGCCGCCGAGATCGAGAAGTTTGCGAAATTTTGAAAAATCGAATACTTTAGCCAGCGCAAAACCATGCAAAAGCGCGAGATTATGCTGTTCGGTCATTGCTTCTGCGCCTTGGTCGATTGCTTCGGGATTTTCTTTTGCCTGTTTTCCGTATTTCCATTTCAAAAGATTTTCGGTCAAATTTTCCCATACTTTACGACTTCTGTTTTGATTTCTGCCGGCTTGTCCGCCGAGATAAAATTTCGCGTCTTCGACAAGAAAACTCCGCGAAATTTCGGTATTTGAATAAATATCATCTTCACGTTCGAGTAAACCGATCGAAACCGCTGCGTTCAAATATCGTTCCATGGCGAGCGGATCGATTTTTTTTCGCCGAGCGATTTCGGAAGCTGAAAGTTTAGCTTTTTCGAGTAAATCCGCGATTTTTAGTTCGACAAATGTAAATAAAACTTCGGAACGCTGATAAGCCGTCATCAGATCGAGCAGGTTACGAAACTTTTTTGGATTGATTGCAGAAAAATCTTGGTCTTTCATTAAGATTAATAAATAAAAGCGAACTGTTTACGAACAGTTCGCTTTTATCTGTCAAGAGTTTTGAAAACTAAGGCTTTAAAACAACTTTCCGCCATGTTTCCTTTTCGTTGTTGAATTTATCATAAGCTGCCGGCGCGTCGCTCAGCTTCAAACGGTGCGAGATGACGAAACGCGGGTCAATTTTGTCTTCCCGGATCGCTTCGAGCAGTTGCGGCATATAGGAATGCATATTGGTTTGTCCCATTTTGAAGGTCAAACCTTTCCCAAACGCTGCGCCCATCGGGAATTTGTCGAGAAATCCGCCGTAAACGCCCGGAATCGAAATCGTTCCGCCTTTACGGCAGCAATAAATTGCCTGCCGAAGCGCGTGCAAACGGTCGGTTGCCAAAAAAACGGCGGCTTTCGCGTAATCCAGTAAAGCGTCGGGCGAAGTGCCGTGCGATTCAAGCCCGACCGCGTCGATACACGAATCGGGTCCGCGTCCGCCGGTCAAATCCAGTAATTTTTCATAAACATCGCTTTCGTCAAAATTTATGATTTCCAGATTTTCGTTTTCTTTTTGAGCGAGCGCCAGCCGATCTTTGTAATGATCGATCAAAACGACCTTTTCCGCGCCGAGCAAAAAAGCCGATTTGACGGCGAATTGTCCGACCGGACCGGCACCCCAGACGGCAACCGTGTCGCCAGCCTGAATATTGCAGTTTTCCGCCGCCTGATAACCGGTCGGAAAAATATCCGAAAGAAACAAAACCTGTTCGTCCTCTAAACCGTCGGGAATTTTGAGCGGACCGACATCGGCAAACGGCACGCGCACATATTCGGCTTGACCGCCCGCAAATCCGCCCATCATATGCGAATAACCGAAAAGCCCGGAGCCCGAAAAACCGTAAAGCGTTTCGGCGGTCTTTGGTGTCGGGTTCGAATTATCGCAAGCCGACCAGAGATTCTTCTGGCAGAAAAAACAATTTCCGCAGGCGATCGTAAACGGCACGACGACGCGATCACCTTTTTTCAAATTCTTGACGCTCGTGCCCGTTTCGACGACTTCGCCCATAAATTCGTGTCCGAGAATATCGCCCGTTTCCATCGTCGGAATAAATCCGTTGTAAAGATGCAGATCCGAACCGCAAATCGCGGTCGTCGTGATTTTGATAATTGCATCGCGTGAATTAAGAATTGACGGGTCGGGCACGTTTTCAACGCTGACATTGTGTTTGCCCATCCAGCATACTGCTTTCATTTTTAAAATTTCCTCCTTGTTCTTTTTGTAAAGTTAAGCCGCCGCGGTTTTTGCTCGTTCTTCGGTCACTTCGCCGATTCTGCCCGATGTCTGTCCTTCCGTTTTCATAATCAAACCGGTTTCCATCAAACTCTTGAAACGGCGCAGATCTTCGGCGACTTGCTGGCTCGGTTCTTCGCCGAAAAGTTTTGCCAGCGCAGCGCCGATCTTTCCGGCGGGCGGTTCATAGGTTAAAGTTACGCGAACTTCGGTGCCGCGATTTGTCGTCGGCAGAAATTCGACGACGCCCGAATTCGGAATTTCCGAACCTTCGACCGAATGCCAGCTGATTCGTTCGTTTTCGACTTCGCCCGTCGCTTCGGCGTCCCATTCGACCGAAAACCCGAGCGGCGCTTTCGCCTTCCAATGCGAACGTTTTTCGTCCAGAATCGTGACCGCTTCGAGGTGATTCATAAATTGCGGCAGATTCTCGAAATTGCGCCAGAATTGATAAAGCTCGGTTTGCGATTTATTGATCGTGACCGATTTTTGAACGTGAATTTTCGTGTCGGTCGGCGCGGCGGTTGTTTTATCGACCGCGCTGTAAACGTGGCAGTGTCCGGTCGCGCCGCGAAAAATCAGCCCGCCGCCTAAAATAGACATCC
>CADEFG010000749.1 GCA_902826505.1 uncultured Acidobacteriota bacterium | reverse complement strand
GGCTTATGACGTCGCGGCGCGGATGAAATACAAAGGCTCGGCGTTGGAACAAGCTGCCAATGAAACGATCGAACATTTAGCGAACATTGGCGGCGAAGGCGGTTTGATCGCGGTTGATTCGTTGGGAAATATCGTTCTGCCGTTCAATTCCGAAGGAATGTATCGGGCTTTTATGACGGCTGATGGTGAGATAAACGTTGAAATTTACAAATAAAAAAACGAATGACGAATTAAAAGAAAACTCTTCAATTCGTCATTCGTCATTTGAAGTTTGGTGTTATTTTTCCTCTGCCTTCGATTGCAAAAAGATGTCGCGATATTCCTGAACATACGCAATATCTTTCGGAACCAAATCCGCAAGCGTCACGACCAGCTCGCCTTTGCGGGCGTTTTTGATGGCGTGGTGAATCGCCTCGCGGCTTTCGAGGATGACACGCACTTGCGGTTTATGTTCGCTTTGGGCAATGCCTTCCTGAAGCAATTTGATCATTTCTTCTTCGGTGCGCCCGCGCAGATAATTTCCGCGCCGAACGACCATCCGGTCGAAATGATCGGCGGCGATCTTGGCAAATTCCCGAATATCGTCGTCGCGGCGGTCGCCCGTCCCGTTGATGACGACGGTGCGGTATTTGTTCGGAAGTTTTTTAATAAAGTTTGTAAGCCCGGTCATTCCCGCCGGATTATGCGCGTAGTCCATCAACACGGTAACGTCGCCGATCTCGACAAAATTAAGCCGCCCGGGCGTTTGCGCCGTGCCCGCGTTAAAGGTCGTCAAACCGCTGCGGATATCTTCTAAGCTGACGCCGTGGACAAAACAGGCGAGCGTCGCGGCGAGCACGTTTTGAATCATAAATTCGGCGCGCCCGCCGTAAGTCAGCGGAATATTGATCGCCTTTTCGATGCGCACCTTCCACTTGCCTTTCAGAATCGTCACGAATCCGTTTTCGTAAACGCAGGAAATCCGGCTCCGCCGCGCCTGCCGCTCGATATTCGGATGATTTTCGTCCATCGAAAAATAGACGATATGCCCGTCAACGAGTTCTTTCATTTTATAGACATTTTCGTCTTCGGCATTGAGAACGGCGAAACCTTTTTTGGAAACGGCGCGGGGCACAACCGATTTGACACGCGCCAGATCTTCGAGCGTATTGACATCTTTCAGCCCGAGATGATCGGCGGCGACGTTCATCACGACGCCGACATCGCAATGATCGAAACCGAGTCCGGCGCGGATGATTCCGCCGCGCGCCGTTTCGAGCACGGCGACCTCGACCGTCGGGTCTTTCAAAACCAGCTGCGCGGAAACCGGACCCGTATTATCGCCCGTGACGATTTGCTGGTTTTGAATATAAGTTCCGTCGGTCGTCGTAAAGCCGACGGTTTTTCCGCTGCCTTTTAAGATATGCGCGATCAATCGCGTCGTCGTCGTTTTTCCGTTCGTTCCCGTAATCGCAAAAATCGGAATGCGCGACGGCGTGCCGGGCGGGAAAAGCATATTGACGACGTGTTCGGCAACATTTCGCCCGATGCCTTCCGAGGGCGCGAGATGCATCCGAAATCCGGGCGCGGCGTTGACTTCGATAATTCCGCCGCCGCTTTCGCGCAAGGGTTCGCTGACGTTTTGCGCGATGATGTCAACGCCCGCGACATCCAACCCGATGATTCGCGCAATTCGTTCAAACAAAAAGACGTTTTCGGGATGAACTTCGTCGGTGCGGTCGATCGCCGTGCCGCCGGTCGAAATGTTTGCGGTCGTCTTCAGATGCAGAATTTCGCCCGCTTCGAGCACGGTTTCGAGCGTGTAATTTTTTGCCTGAATACAGCGCATCGTCTGCCCGTCGATCGCGATCTGCGTCAGCACGTTTTCATGCCCGTAACCGCGCCGCGGATCGGCGTTGGTCGTGTCGATCAATTGCTGAATCGTTGATTTTCCGTCGCCGACGACGTGCGCGGGAATTCGTTCGGCAACCGCGATCAGCCGATTGTTGACGACCAGCGCCCGAAAATCCGCGCCTTCGAGCATTTGTTCGACGATCACCCAGCGCGAATATTCTTTTGCCTTTTCAAACGCGAGACGCGCGTGTTCCAGATCGCGGATGCCGACCGTCGCGCCTTTGCCGTGATTGCCGTCGAGCGGTTTGATAACGAGCGGAAAACCGACGGCTTCGAGGGTTGATTCGAGTTCGTCTTCGTCACGAATTTTATAGCCTTTCGGAACCGGCACGCCCATTTCGCCCAAAAGCTTTTTCGTCGCGTGTTTGTTTCCGGCAATGTCGACCGAGATCATATTGGTTTTCGAAGTGGTCGTTGCCTGAATCCGTTTCTGATGAACGCCGTAACCGAGTTGGACGAGCGATTGATCGTTGAGCCGGATATACGGAATGTCGCGCAGCACGGCTTCTTCGACGATCGAACCGGTCGAAGGACCGAAGCGGACATCTTCGCGGATTTCGCGCATCCGCTGGATCATTTCGGCGAGCGTTTGCTTTAATTCTTCGACCGGTTTGCCTTCCGCCAGATCGAGAAACAAACGAACCGATGCCTTTCCGACGTAGCGCCCGACTTCTTCTTCGCGATAACCGAAAACGACGTTGTAAATTCCCTTTTCGCCGGTTTCGCGCGTCCGTCCGTAGCCGACATCCATTCCCGCGAGCGTCTGCATTTCAAGCGCGAAATGTTCGATGATATGACCAGCCCAGGTGCCTTCTTTGACGCGCCGCAAAAAACCGCCTTCCTCGCCGTAACTGCAGCCGTGCGCA
>CADEFG010000748.1 GCA_902826505.1 uncultured Acidobacteriota bacterium | reverse complement strand
AAATTACGATCGGCGAACATATTTTGCGCTTCGAGTTTCTCGATGAGATCGACCGCGAATTTCATCGTCAGATTCATCGCCTGATCTCGCACGACGATTTGACCGGACTTCTTTCGAGCCGCTCGTTTTTTTCGGAGCTGCGGCGCGAATCAGCGCGTGCCAAAGCGGAAAAACGCCCGTTTTGCGTTTTGATGATGGACGTTGATTTTTTTAAGAACGTCAACGACACTTACGGGCATCTGACGGGCAGCAAAACGCTCGAAGAGATCGGCTACTGCATCACGCAAAATTTGCGGAGCGGCGATGTCGCCTCGCGTTTCGGCGGCGAAGAATTTGCCGCGTTTCTGCTCGATGCCGAAATCGGTCAGGCACTCGTCGCCGCGGAAAGAATCCGTTCCGAGATCGAAAATCAGGCGTTCAGCATTATCCGGCAGGGCAAGCCGGCGGAAAAGCATCACGTTACGATCAGCATCGGCGTGGCTTCGTTTCCCGATGATTCGAGCGATGTCATCGAACTTGTCGAAATGGCTGATTCCGCGCTTTACCGCGCCAAACGCGAAGGGCGCAACCGGATCTGCGCGTACCGCGATCTAAAACCTGAGGAAATAAATAAATCGATGCCGCCGCGTCTCGGGTAAATTCCAAATTCCGCACTAAACCGCAAAAATTCGGAATGCCGTGATTTTTTGCAACTTTTCGTTTCGGATCAACGTGAAAGCAATGTTTTACTCGTTGCTCGTTGTCGTTTGTCCGTGGCAACTCGTTTCTGTTAAACTTTTGGGGTTCACATCCGACGCTGAAAATCATCCGCTTGAGGTCAAACGAATTTTAATAACGGCGGACAACCGACAGCGGACAACGAACAATCTATAAAAACAGTGATTAATAAACTCAATCTTGCCAGTCGCCCGTTTCGCAACCGGACTTTACCGTATCTGATTGCGCTTTTGCTGCTTGCGTTTTCCGTCGGCGGCGCGATCCTTTGTTTTGCTCAACTGCGCAATATTCACCAAAGTAACGAAACCGCCAAAAAAGAAATTTCGCAGCTCGAAACCGCGCTCAAGGACATCGACGCCGATAACGAACGCGTCAAACAGGAATTAACGCCCGACCAGCGTGCGCTTCTGGTCGGCGCTCATAAGCTCGTCGCCAACAAATCTTTCGGCTGGTCGCGTCTGTTTGCCGATTTGGAACAAGTTCTTCCGGGCAGCGTCAGCGCTTCGCGGATCAGCGTCGAAAATATCTTTAAAGACGGCGACCGCATCAAAGCCGATCTCAATTTCGCCGTGCTCAGCCGCGATTATCAAAGCGTTGCCGTGATGATCGACAATATGAACAATTCGGGCTTTTTCAAAGCCGAACTGCGCGGGCAGGATTTGCAGAAAACCGAACGGCTGACCTTTACCGAATACACGCTGCATTTGATCTACACGCCGAATTACACGCTGCCGACGGCGAACCAGAACGAATTGGCGCGCGAGCAGCAAGGAGGCGGTCAATAATGGAAGATAAAAATCCGAAAGACGAAAATTCCGAAGAAACCAAACCGCAGATACACGTCAACGAACTCGGCTCGACGATCGATTCGACCGTTGTTGTCGAAGAATCCGACCGGACGGTTTTGCTGACCGATACGGAAACGATCATCATTCCGAAGGAAACGATGATCAGCGTGCCGCCGAAAAACCGCGAACGAAAAGTTTACGCGGGAATGTGGGGCAACACCGAATTAATCACGGTCGGGCTCGGGCTGCTGGCGATTTTAACGACCATTTTGCTCTTTGTTTTTCTCGTCTTGCCAGCGCAAAAGGAATTATCCAATAATACTGCGAAACGCGACGAACTCGGGAAAAAACTGATGACCGAGCGGGCGCGATTCGGCGACAGCAAAACGACGCAGGAACGCGTCGGCAAAATAATCGAAAGCGTTAACGATTTCGAATCACGTTTTCTGACGACCGAAACCAACGGCAGAACCGCGCTTTATCAGCAGCTTAACGGTTTGATCGGGGCTTACGGGCTGACGAACACCGCGGGACCCGATTACGCGCCGCTCGAAATTGCCGACCAAAACCGCAACAACCAGCAATCGGAAGAAGAAAAAGGTCGCTCGAAGTTTATGAGCATCTATCCGGGCGTTTACGTGACGATGACGCTCGACGGTTCGTATCAGAATTTGCGGCGGTTTATCCGCGAGATCGAAACGAGCAATCAATTTATCATCATCAGCACGATCGAACTCGAACCGTCGGAAAACAAAGAAAAACAGGAAACTGACCCGACACAGCCGCCGCCGGTCGCGGTGAACAATCCGCCGACCGGGCAAGGCTCCAATCCGTTCGGAAATCCGGTTAATCCGAGTATTTATCAGCAACCGCAACCACAGCCGCAAAACGCGGAGAAAGTTGATCGCGGCAAAACGCGCGGCGAAACCGTCACGCTGCGGCTCGAACTGGCGGCGTATTTTCGCCGTTTGAATTCACAACCGCAGATTGTCAGAACCAGTAGTGGTCAGTAATTTACAGAGTTAAGATAATGAAGATTTTTGAGGGTAAAAGTCCGGCGGAAAGAAACAAGATCATCGCGGCGATCGTGATCGGCACGTTGGCGGTGCTGGCGCTCGGCAATCTTATTTTCGCGCCTTTTTCGGGCAGTAAACAGACGGTCACCGTCAAACTTTCGCCGACCCCGACGGCAACCGCTTCGACCACCGCTAATAACGTTGTGACGCCGCTTCCGAGACAGGAAGAAATTGACGA
>CADEFG010000747.1 GCA_902826505.1 uncultured Acidobacteriota bacterium | reverse complement strand
CCGCCAGCAAGTCTTCCGCAACGCGCAGAACGCCGTGCGCCGTACTGTTTCCAAAACCCGTGTTCGACGGAATCGCTTTGATTTTTTCACGCAGAAGGCTAAGTTCCTTTTTCGCTTCACCCGTTTTTTTGGTGTTCGCCGCCGCCATTCCGCGTGCGAAATTTAAGAATCCGCCGGTGATGCGCATTTCGGCATCCGGCAGCGGATATTTCAGCACCTCGTCCCATTTCTGAAAGCGAACCAGCGTGACGATCGGATAGGGCGAGAACATCTCTAACATCGGCATCACCTTTAAATGCGGGCGGACGTTTGATTCAAGTTCGCGCGCCTGTTTCAGCGCTTCGGCGTAATTGCCGTTCATCGCCGAAGCGGCGGAGAGAAAATGGATGTTGTGGTTGTAATACATCATCGCGTAAAGATTCTGCGACCCGTTTTTCTCGATAAACTTACGATCGGCTTGAATAGCGTCGGCGTTTGATTTCGCGGCTTCAACATAATCGCCGGTGCGGATAAAAATATGCGACGGCATATGAACGAGATGTCCGGCGCTCGGGGCGAGCCAGCCCAGCCGTGCCGCGCTCGCAAGCCCTCGTTCTGGAGTCGTCGAGGCTTCGACGGCGTGAATATAATAGTGATTTGCGCCCGTATGATTCGGATTGCGCTTTAAGACGCCTTCCAGAACGGCGATGATCTCCAAAGTGCCTTCCGCCGGTTTGCCGTCCAAACTCCATAATTGCCACGGTCGCAGATTCATCATACTTTCGGCGTAAAGCACGGCGGCGTCCAAATCGTCCGGATATTTTTTAACGAGTTCTTTCATCGCCTGACGATAATCTTCGCCGAGCTTCGCGCGGTCGGATTGCGCGCCGTCCGCCGAATATCTTTTTGCCAGCGCGGCAATATAAGCTTGTTCGAGTTCCGACGCTTTCGGCGCGAGCCGGATCGCTTTTTGCAGATTCGCGTAGGCTTCCTTGAGCTGTGCCGGGTTAGCCGTCACGTTGTAATTCGACCCGAGCGCGAGCGCCGTTCCCCAGTAAGCCATCGCCAAATTCGAATCGAGTTCGGCGGCGCGGTTGAATGAACGAATCGATTCTTCGTGGTTAAAAGCGTAAATGTAAGCCAAACCCTGATTAAAAAATTGCTGGGCTTCGCGGTTGGTCGTCGAAACCGGATGAACAATATTGCCCAGACCATTATCGAGCATCACCGAATTTGTTTCGGTCGGCTGTTCGACGGCGTTATGCGCGCCGTGCTGACCTGAAACAAAAGCCGGAAATAAAGCCAAAAACAAAATCACAAAAAATTTCATATCAATCTCCTTTTAAAAGTATTAAAGCCGGGTAAAATTTCCCTTAAACTAAAAGACGAAAAAAGCCCCGGAAAGCGGACATCTTTTGTGAAGTTTCCAACAGCATAAACCCATTTTTGAATTAAACAAAATTAACCGCGCCGCGCAGATTCGTTCTCAAAATTTCATTTTAAAAAATTAACCAACGAATAATTAAAAAAGCCTTCGGTTCAGAACAACCAAAGGCTTCGATTTTTGAAGACTGTAAAAGTAACTTTTTTCGGCAAAAGCGGTTTATCTAAAGATCCGTTTCATTTTGCGGGTAAATCGAATAATAGATCGCGCAGATTCCAGCCGCGATCATTGTTATTGTTCCCAAAAAACGGATCAAACCGGCAATTGTCTTAGTCGAATTTAGCAATCCGGTCGCGGTCAGCAGATAATTCCAATCGTGAAAACTTCCCTCGCTGCCGGTCATTCCGCTCGTCAAAACAAGCTGCATGACAACCGCGTCCGCCGCGTAAACAAACACGTTCAAAAGGCTCTGCCCGACCCACAGCAAAACGATCGCCGCCGAATAATATTTCTGATGCCAGACGAAATAACCGACAAAAACCGCCGGCACGATCACCTGAAACAGCGAACCGCCCGCGACCATCAGAAATTCGCCGAACGGACGAAACAAAAGATGTCCGGTTTCGTGAACCGGCAAATCGACCAGATCGAGAAAACTCCCGTTCATCGGCGCGTAGGCGATCGACAGAAAATAAAGACTCAGAAGAACGGCAAAGACAAGTTTCGGATAATTGATCGGCATAAAGTTTGGATTCAGGAGTTGAAAACGAAGGGTTTTCTTTGAAGTTTGCCGCCGCAAGACGAACGCGGCTTTTAGTATTTTAGCGCAATTTCAAAGATTTGAGTTAAGAATTTTTAGAATTTACATTTAGCGATTTCTTCGCGGTAAATATGCGAGGTTTAAAGACTTTGCAGAAATTCCTGCTTTGAAATCCCGTAAAAAACGCAATTCATTCCGTAATGGTCTTCGGTTTTTTCGTATTTCATCCCGCATTTTTCCATGATCCGCCACGAACCGGTGTTTTCGGGCGCGGCGACCGCGACGATTCTTTCGGCATTTGCCGTCTTAAAACCGTATTCGAGCCACGCGCGCGCGCATTCATAGCCGATACCTTTACCCCAGAATTCTTTGACCATCCCGTAGCCGACTTCGGTTTCGCCTGTTTCTTCGAGCGGCTGAAGTCCCGACCAGCCGAACATTTCGCCGGTTTTTTTCCAGATCATCGCGCCCATTCCGTAGCCGTATTTCTCGTAACAATCAAGATAAAACCGCAAACGCTTTTCGATCGCTTCCGGGTTTTGCAGCTGCCGACCGCCGAGATATTTGATAACTTCTTCGTCCGAACGCAGGTCGATCAGACATTCCAGATCGTCATAAGTAAATTTGCGGATGATCAGTCTTTC
>CADEFG010000746.1 GCA_902826505.1 uncultured Acidobacteriota bacterium | reverse complement strand
TCGCAGACGACTTCTTCGCCGGTTCAGGCTTTTATGATCGCATTTCTCGTCCTATTTTTTACGATGCTTCTGCGCCACCGGTGGCGCGGCGCGGCGGCGGCTTGGCTGGTTCTTTTCGCCTTCAGTCTGTCGCAGGATATTGTCGCGGGCGTTCCCCTGAGCGCGATGATCCTGGCGGTCGTTTTCCCGACATTGATGGTTTTGATGACGGTGCGGTTCGGCGTTCTGGCAATGATCTCAACATTCCTGACGTATCATCTTCTTGTTTTCTACCCGATCACGACCGAACTTTCGGCGTGGTATGCCGGGGATTTTCTGCTCGGCGCGGGTTTGCTTTTGACATTGGCGATTTACGGATTTTACACGTCGCTTGCCGGACAGCAGATTTTTCAGGGGAAATTCTTTGCCGAACCGGAAAAGTTTTAAGCCGAAAAAATGACTTAACGGAACCAAAAAGATAAAACATAAAACCCCGTCAGAGCCAGCAAAACGCAGCCAAAGATCATCAGCGGAAAACCGATCATGAAAAAATCTTTGGCGCGAATTCCGCCTTCGCCGTGAACCATCGCGTTGATCGGTGTGCTGATGATAAACGGAATTCCCAGCGAAGCGGCAACGGCGATCAGGATCGAAACCGAAGGATGCGGAATAAAGGCGGACGCAAACGGAATCAGCATCGTGACGGTTGCCGTGTTGCTCATCAGCGCGGCAAGCAGCGCGGAGGCAAAACACAAAATAATGACCTGCAGCGTCAAAGGCATCGCCGTCCAATCGAGACGATTCGCCCAAAATTCGATCAAGCCCGCGCTTTCGAGTAGATTTCCCAGACTGACACCGCCCGCGATCAACGCGATCGTGCCCCAATCGATCGCGTTCAAATCCTTGCGTTTAAGCAGTCCCGAACCGAACAAAACTGCCGAAGAAGCAATCGCGATGACCGGCGAAGAAATGCCGTGAACGGGTTCGGTCAGCCAGAAAAGAATCGTCAGCACAAATATGGCAACGACCGCTCTGCCTTTTTTTGAAAGACGCGGCACTTCGATTTCGTCAGCGCCAAAATCGCCCTTGACACGGTAGATCAGCTTTATCAAAAGCGTTCCGGCAATCAGCAAACCGATCGTCAGCGGCAGCGCAAAGCTCATCCATTCGGCAAATGTAATGTGTTTTTGTTTTTCAATCGCCGAAATCGCGATCGCGTTCGGACCCGTCCCGATCGGCGTCGCGATGCCGCCGAAATTTGCGCCGATCGAAACGGCGATCAAGAGTGCGCGGCGGAAATTGTTTTCCGGATCGAGTTTTTGAGTTAAAGGATGGAGCGCGGCGATCATCATTGCGGCGGCGGCGATATTCGAGAGCCACATCGACATAAAAGCCGTCGCGCCAATTGTTAGGATAATCAAAAGCAGCTGATTTTGACGCGAAAATCTGACGGCGAGTTTCGCGAGAAGGATGTCGAGCTTGTAGCGCGATGCCGCGACACCGAAGGCAAAGCCGCCGAAAAACAAAATCAAAATCGGGTTTGCCGACCATTTTAAAACCTCGCCGAGAGTGTAATTTTTTGAAACCGGCGCAAGCAAAACAGCGGTCAAAGCCCACAAAATAAAGGTCGGAACATAGCTCGGAACGATTTCCGAAAGCCACAGAATCAGACAAATTCCGGCGATCAAAGTCGCCCGCGCCTGCAAAGCATTGTCAAAAAAGCCAAATGAAAACACCGAAACGGCTAAAATCAGAGTTAAAACGAAAAAAAATGTGCGCCGCGAAAATTCTTCGCCGGCGATTTCCGTTTTTTCCTGAGCATCTTTCATTCCGTTGATAAAATAGCCTTGTTTGACCGCAAATTGCAAAACGCGCCGTTTTCGGCGACAATTCGTGAGCGAAATATTTGTTGAATCAATAGATAATATTTTCGGATTAAATTTCCCGACTCGCAAAAATCAATGAGAAAAATCACCTTCGGCGAGCGCGTGCGCTACGCTTTTGACAAAAGTTTATCGCGCGGCACGATCTCGCTGGTCGGCTGGCTCGGGCTGGTTTCGCTGTTGATTGTCGTCGCGGCGACCGTCATTTTACTGCTCGTCGGCATTGCGCCCGAAGGTCAGGACTCGCAAACTTTTGCCGAAGCGCTCTGGCAAAGCGTGATGCGGGCGATCGATCCGGGAACGATTGCCGGCGATGCGGGCTGGAGCTACCGGATTTTGATGTTTGCCGTGACGATCGGCGGGATTTTTGTCGTCAGCTTGCTGATCAGCGTTCTCTCAAGCGGTTTGCAAACAAAACTCGAAGAGCTGCGCAAAGGTCGTTCGTTTGTCGTCGAAACAAATCATACGCTGATCCTCGGCTGGTCGTCGCGGATTTTTTTGATCATTTCCGAACTTGTCATCGCCAACGAAAACCAGAAGAAAGCGCGCATCGTGATTCTCGCCGACAAAGACAAAGTCGAAATGGAAGATGAGATTCGCTCGAAAATCGGCGACCCGAAAAACCCGCGCGTCGTTTGCCGTTCGGGCAATCCGATCGATCTGGTCGATCTGGAGATCGTCAATCCGCACGCCGCGAAATCGATCATTATTCTCTCGCCCGACGACAGCTCGGACGCCGACGCACAGGTCATCAAAACGATTCTGGCAATGACCAATAATCCGAACCGCCGCGAAGAACCGTACCACATCGTCGCCGAAATCCGCGATGAGAAAAATATGGAGGTCGCCGCGCTGGTCGGCAAAGATGAAGCAAAACTCGTGCTTTCGAGCGACGTGATCGCGCGCATCAC